>NZ_JBISWK010000102.1:0-10726 GCF_044462205.1 Kocuria rhizosphaericola
CCCGGGCCGCCCGCCGTGCGCCACAGCGGGCCGGAGCCGACGCTCACACCGCGGAGACGTCCCCGAGGATTCCCTCGCGGGCCAGGGCGGTGAGACGGGACACCGCGCGGAAGTACTTCTTCTGGTAGCCGCCGGCCATCATCTCCTCGGTGAAGACCTCGTCGAAGGGCCGGCCGGACGCGATGATCGGGAGGTTCTTGTCGTAGAGCCGGTCCGCCAGCACCACGAAGCGCAGGGCCACGGCCTGCTGCTCGATGGTGTGCACGTCCTGCCAGACCACGGCGTCGATCCCCTCGAGGAGCTTGCGGTACCGGGAGGGGTGCACGGTCGAGAGGTGCTCCACCAGGTCGGCGAACCGGTCGGCGGCCACCACCCGCCCCGAGAAGTGCTCCTCCACGGCACGGTCGAGCTCGTCGTCGGACAGCGGCGCCGGGGCCTGCGGCAGCCCCCGGTGGCGGAAGTCCTCGCCGTCGATGCGCAGCACCTCGAACTGGTCGGACAGCACCTGGATCTCGCGCTGGAAGTCCTGCGCGGCGAAGCGGCCCTCGCCGAGCGAACCGGGCAGCGTGTTGGACGTCGCCGCGATCCGCACGCCGGAGTCGGCGAGCTCGCGCATCAGCCGGGACATCAGGACCGTGTCCCCGGGGTCGTCGAGCTCGAACTCGTCGATGCAGACCAGGTTGTAGGTGCTCAGGGCGTCGACGGCCTTGCGGAACGTCAGGGCGCCCACGAGGTTGGTGTATTCCACGAAGGTGCCGAACGCCTTGGGGCCGGGCACGGCGTGCCACAGCGAGGCGAGCAGGTGGGTCTTGCCCACCCCGAAGCCGCCGTCGAGGTAGATCCCCGTCCGGACGTCGTCCTTGGGGCCACCGCCGAAGAGCTTGCTGAAGAACCCGCCGCCGGAGCCGGTCGAACGGTTGACGGAGTCCGCGAACCGGCGCAGCTCGCGCACCGCCTCCGCCTGGGACGGCTGCTGCGGATCGGGGCGGTAGGTGTCGAACGAGACCTCCCCGAAGCGCTCCGAGGGCCGGAACGCCGACAGCAGTTCGTCCGCCGACACCCGGGGGCGCCGCTCGGTGAGGTGTTCGATCTGGATGCTCACGGGGAGACCTCTCTGTCCGCCGGGCCCGGCGGTTCGCTGGTTCGGCGCGCCGAGCGGCGCACGCGCGTGCTCCGGCGATTTTACCGGCTGCCCGCCGCCCGGGATGCGCCCGCCGCGAAATCAGGGCCCCGGAAGGGCTTCGGCGACTCCCCGGGCAGGACCGGCCGGTGCCGCGACCACTACCCTGGAGGGGAAGACGGTCCGCGAGGACCCGTGCCCCTGATCCCCACCCCGGAAGGAGTTCCCATGGGCGTTGCCGTGGAGAACAACGAAGATTTCGCGCAGTACGCGCACCCCGAACGACTCGTGTCCACCCAGTGGGTCGCCGAGCACCTGGACGACCCGGGAGTGGTCGTGGTCGAGTCGGACGAGGACGTCCTCCTCTACGAGACCGGCCACGTGCCCGGTGCCGTGAAGGTCGACTGGCACACCGACCTCAACCGCCCCGACACCCGCGACTACGTCGACGCGGCGGAGTTCGCCGAGCTCATGGCGCGCAAGGGCATCTCCCGCGACACCACGATCGTGGTCTACGGGGACAAGTCCAACTGGTGGGCCGCCTACGCCCTGTGGGTGTTCGAGCTGTTCGGCCACCCGGACGTCCGGCTCATGAACGGCGGGCGGGACAAGTGGGTCGCCGAGGGGCGCGAGCTGTCCACGGAGAAGGTCGTGCCCGAGCGCGCCGACTACCCCGTGGTCGAGCGCGACGACGCACCCATCCGGGCCTACCAGGAGGACGTCCTGGCGCACCTGGGCGAGCAGCCGCTGATCGACGTCCGGTCCCTGCCGGAGTACACGGGCGAGCGCACGCACATGCCCGACTACCCCCAGGAGGGCACGCTGCGCGGAGGGCACATCCCGACCGCGGCGTCCGTGCCGTGGGCCCGCGCCGCCGCCGAGGACGCCACGTTCCGCTCCCGCGAGGAGCTCGAGGCGATCTACCGCGACGAGGTCGGGCTCTCGGACGACGACGACATCATCGCGTACTGCCGCATCGGCGAGCGCTCCAGCCACACGTGGTTCGTGCTGAAGCACCTGCTGGGCTTCGAGCGGGTCCGCAACTACGACGGGTCCTGGACCGAGTGGGGCAACTCCGTGCGCGTGCCGATCGTCCGCGGCGAGGAGCCCGGCGAGGTCCCGGGGTCGGCCCGATGAGCGGGGCCCTGCCCGCCCAGCTGGAGGAGCTCGTCGCGGACTTCACGGCGGTGCCGCAGGAGGACAAGCTCGAGCTGCTGCTCGACTTCTCCCGCTCCCTGCCGGCGCTGCCGGACCGCCTGGGCGAGCACCCGGAGGAGCTCGAGCAGGTCGTCGAGTGCCAGTCACCGCTGTTCCTCACGGTCGAGTGGGAGGCGGGCGCGGTCCCCGGCCCCGGCGCCCCGGTGCGGCTGTTCTTCTCCGCCCCGGCGGAGGCCCCGACCACCCGCGGCTTCGCCTCGATCCTGCACGAGGGCCTCGACGGGCTCCCGGCCCAGGAGGTCCTGGACGTCCCCGACGACCTGCCGGAGCGCTTCGGGCTCACCCAGCTCGTGTCCCCGCTGCGGATGCGCGGGATGTCCGCGATGCTGGCCCGGATCAAGCGGCGGGTCCGCGAGCTCCAGGACGCCTGAGGGCCGGGGCTCGGGCATGACGAAGGCGTCCCGCGGCACGGGCCCCACCGCGGCCGTGGCGCTGCTGGCGCGTGATGGCGTGTCCTTCTCGCTGCACGAGTACGCCCACGACCCGGCGGCGGCGTCCTTCGGCCTGGAGGCCGCCGCCGCGCTCGGGCGCGACCCCGAGCAGGTGTTCAAGACGCTGCTGGTCGTGCACGAGCGGGAGTGGGCGGTCGCGGTGCTGCCCGTGTCCGCGCGGCTGTCCCTGCGCGCGGCCGCGGCCGCCCTGGGGTGGAAGCGAGCGGTCCTGGCCGAGCCCCGGCTCGCCGAGCGGCGCACCGGCTACGTGGTGGGCGGCATCTCGCCCCTGGGGCAGAAGACGCCCTCCCCCACTCTGCTCGACGACTCCGCGCAGGCATGGTCCACGGTCCTCGTCTCCGGCGGGCGGCGGGGGCTCGACGTCGAGCTGCCGCCGGCCGAGCTGCTGCGCCTCACGGGCGGGCGCACCGCCGCGCTGCGGTCCTGACCGGGCTCAGCGTGCCCGCGTGCGCACGGGTGCGAGGGCCCGGGCGTCCTGGGCGAGCCGGCCGGGCAGCCAGCGGCGCACGGCGTCCTCCCAGCGCTGCGGGTCCACGTTCCACTCCTTGGTGTGCCGGGCGCGGGCGAAGGGCACGAACTCCACGAGCCGGTTGAGCTCCGCCAGCCGGCGGGAGCTGGCGGCCGGGACGAACTCGTCGTCCACGGAGTGCATCACCAGGGTGGGTGTGCGCAGGTGGTCGGACCGGGAGAGCCAGTCGAGGGCCTTGAGGTCCACCGGCGCGGCGAGGCCGGTCAGCATCCGCCCCGCCGGGTGGGAGATCAGGTTCGTGGCCAGCCGGCCGATCCCCGAGGGGATGCGGCGGGTGCGGGAGTGGTGGGCGATCAGCTCGAACCAGTCCACGACCGGGCCGGTGAGCACGAGGGCCGCGATGTCGTCCCGGTAGAAGGACAGGTCCGCCGTCTGCAGCGAGATCGCCCCGCCCATGGACCAGCCGAACAGCACGATCTGCGTGGCACCGCGGGACTTCGCGTAGCTGATGGCCGTCTGCACGTCCTTCCACTCCGTGAAGCCCAGCCCGTACCGGAAGTCGTGCGTGGGCGGCGCCTCCCGGTCGTTGCGGTAGGAGATCAGCAGGGAGGTCAGCCCGAGCTCCCGGGCCACCGGCACGGCGCGGACCGTCTCCATCCGGTTGGCGCCGCGCCCGTGCACCATGATCGCCCACGGTCCCGGGAGCACCCGGGGACGCTCGCCCTCCGGGGTCGGCCCGCCCTCGGCGGGGACCACCCAGCAGGGCGCCGGCCCGACCTCGATCGGGATCTCCACCTCCTCGAACGGCAGGCCCGCCGCCCCGGGGTCCGGGTAGACCGTTCCGGACCAGAAGCCGCGGGTCGCCCGGGAGAGGTCCCCCGAGTAGACCTCCTCGACCACCCGGGTCACGGTCCCCTCCTGGGGGGAGTAGGAACGGATGGCGCCGATGCGGGCGTGACCACGGCCCGCGTCGAAGCGCAGGCTGTAGGTCCCGGCCACCGTCGTGTCCACCGTGGCCGGGAGCCGCACGAGCGTCGTCGCGGACGGGTCGTCGTCCTCACCGGTGCGGGTGACGCCGAGGATCTGGAGGTCCTCGGACCGGTACTTCGGGGGGACCACCACCTGCCGGGCGAAGTAGGCGGCCGCCGCGCTCGAGAGCCCGAAGGACAGGGACGCCGCCCCCACGGTCACGGCCGCGCCCACCACGGCGCCGCGCGCCCACTGCGTCGCGGACGGGGGCTCGGGGGCGGTGGGGACCGGCAGCGGGCGTCGGAGCATGCCCCCAGTCTTCCACGCGGCCCGGGCATAACCCGGCGGGACGCGTCGTTGTGCTGGCCGGGCGGTCCGCGCCCGCGCGGCCCCGAGCCGACCTGACGGACCGCCGGGCGGACCCCGCACGGAGCCCGCTCCCCGGAGCACCGACCCCATCCCGGAGGACGACACCATGAGCGAGACCACCAGGCACGGCGACCACCCCGGCACCACCGGACGGAGCGAGGAGGACTGGCGCTCGATCCTGTCCCCGGAGGAGTACCACGTGCTGCGCGAGGCCGGCACGGAGCGGCCCTTCACCGGCGAGTACTGGGACACGGAGACCGAGGGCGTCTACGAGTGCCGCGCGTGCGGGGCGGAGCTGTTCCGCTCCGACACCAAGTTCGACGCGCACTGCGGCTGGCCCTCCTTCTACGCCCCGCTGGCCGAGGACCGGGTCCGTTACATCAAGGACTCCGCCCTGGGCATGGAGCGGGTGGAGGTCCGGTGCGCCGCCTGCGACTCGCACATGGGCCACGTCTTCGGCGGGGAGGGCTTCCCCACCCCCACCGACCTGCGGTACTGCATCAACTCCGTCTCCGTCCGCCTCGTGCCGGCCTCCTCCTGAGCCGCCCCGCCCGGGCGGAGGCCGGGGGGATGCGGGCCACGCCGATCGCCTGCTCGCGGCGTGGCACGGCCGGCTGGCACGCCCCGACGGCCTACCCTTCCAGTGTGAGAGCGGTGAACGGCCTGTCCGAGGTGCACCAGGGCTTCCAGGACGCCCTGGAGCAGCTGCGCCGCACCGGTCGCCGGGAGGGCGTCGAGCTCACGGCGATCCCCGCCCCCACCCACCTCGCCCCGTTCGCCGCCGCGGTGCGTGCCGAGGTGCGGACACCGTCCGTTCCGCTCCGCGCCCCGGCCCTCTCCGCCGGCCCCGGAGCGGTGCCGGCGGCCGGTCCGGGCGGGGCGCCCCCGGGCCTGGTGAGCGGTGCCCCGGACGACGAACTGGCCACGGGGCGCTTCGTGCTCCTGCACGACCCGTCCGAGCCCGCCGCGTGGGGGGGACCGTTCCGGATCGTCACCTGGGCACGGGCGGCCGCGGGCCGGGAGATCGGCTGCGACGACACGGTGGGCGCGATCGCCTGGACCTGGCTCCTCGAGGCCCTGCAACGCCACCGGGCCGGATATTCTCGGGAGGGCGGCACCGCCTCCCGGGTCCTCGCCGAGGGCTTCGGTCTGCTCGGGGACCAGGAGGAGGGGGCCGACGTCGAGCTGAGGGCCTCCTGGACGCCCGACGGCGCCGACGTGGCCCCCCATCTCGCGGCCTGGGCGGACACGGTCTGCACCTTCGCGGGCCTGCCGCCGTATCCGCGGGGCGTGACCGTGCTGCACCCGCGCCGCTGACCACCGACCCGCACGCGCCCCGCCGGGGCCGACACAGAATCGAAGACGCTCCTTGACCAGCCCAGCCGACCGCCGATCCGCGACCGACGAGCCCGCGACCTCCGTGGTCGCCGGTTTCGAGGACTTCGAGATCCCCGACAGCGTCCACCTCGCGGCGCCGTTCGACGGGATCCCTCCCGTCATCGACACCGTGGCGGGCCTGGAACGGGCCGCCGCCGCCGTCGCCGAGGGCTCCGGTCCGGCCGCGATCGACACCGAGCGGGCGTCCGGCTTCCGCTACGGGCAGCGCGCGTTCCTCGTGCAGCTGCGGCGCGAGGGCGTGGGCACCGTCCTGATCGACCCGGAGGCCACCGGTTCCCTGGCCGTGCTGGGCGAGGCGCTCGCCGGTGTCGAGTGGGTGCTGCACGCGGCCACCCAGGACCTGCCCTCCCTGCGCGCGCTCGACATGGAGCCGGACCGGCTCTTCGACACCGAGCTGGGCGGGCGCATCGCGGGGCTCCGGCGCGTGGGCCTGGCCGCGGAGACGGAGGAGCTGCTGGGATACACGCTGGCCAAGGAGCACTCCGCCGTGGACTGGTCGAAGCGGCCCCTGCCGAAGGACTGGCTGAACTACGCCGCGCTCGACGTGGAGATGCTCATCCAGCTGCGCTGGGCCATGGAGGAGCTGCTGCGGGAGAAGGGCAAGCTCGAGTGGGCGCTGCAGGAGTTCGAGGCCGTGCGCACCGCCGAGCCGGCTCCCCCGCGCCAGGACCCGTGGCGCAGGACGTCCGGGATCAACAAGGTCAAGGGCCGGCGCCAGCTCACCGCGCTGCGCGGCCTGTGGGAGGAGCGCGAGCGGCTCGCCCAGCACAAGGACATCGCCCCCGGCCGGCTGCTGCCCGACGCCGCGCTCGTGGCGGCCGCGACGGCCATGCCGCGCACCGTGCCGCAGCTGCTGGCCACCCCCGGCTTCCACGGCCGCCTCGCGGCGCGGGAGGCGCCCCGGTGGCTGCGGGCGATCGCCGAGGCCCGCAACGCCGACGAGCTCGTCCCCTTCACCGTGAAGTCCGACGCCCTGCCGCCCGTGAAGGCGTGGGAGGTCAAGCGCCCCGAGGCCGCCGCACGGCTCAGGGCCCTGAAGCCGCTCGTGGCCGAGCTCGCCGAGGCGCACGAGCTGCCCACCGAGAACCTGCTCACCCCCGAGCACCTGCGACGCTTCTGCTGGCAGCCGCCGAAGAGCACCACCGACCAGGCGGTGGCCGACCGCCTGCGGGATCTCGGGGCGCGCCAGTGGCAGGTCGAGCTGACGGCGCCGGTCCTCGGCCCGGCCTGGCGGGAGCTGCGGGCCCGCAAGCGCGCCGCCCGCCAGGCGGAGCGCGACCAGCCGCCGGCAGGGGACGAGGACGCCCCCGCCGCCTGAGCCGTTCCTCGGGGACGAGAACTGCCCCCGGACGACAACGGCCCCCGGACGACGACGGGCCCCGGCCGTCGGCCGGGGCCCGTGCTGCGAACGGGTGCTGCGGATCAGTTCTGCGTGTCGCCGGGGGCCGGGTGCGGCTCGGCCGGATCCATGGGGCTCTCCGGGGTGACCGGCTTCGCGTCCTGCAGGTCGGCGTAGCCGGTGCCCGACGTCCCGGAGGTGGACGTCCCGGTCGAGGACTTCGAGGAGTCAGTCCCGCCCGAGGAGCCGGAGACCTTGTCCTTGACGGACGAGGACGCGTCGGAGGCCTTGGTCCCCACGGTGTCGGCCGCCTTCTTGGCGCTGTCGGCCAGCTTGCCGCCGACCACCGGCACCTCGGACTTGACCCAGTCGGTGCCCTCGGAGACCTTCTCCTGGACCTTGGGGTCCTGCCAGGTCTTCACGGCGTTCTGCTTCAGGGTCTCGTAGCTCTTGCGGCCCGAGGCCGAGCCGACCACGAAGCCGACCCCGAATCCGGTGACGAAGATGAGTCGCTTGATCATGGTGCTGTCCTTCCGTCGGTCCCGGCGCGGCGGCCGGGTCCGGGGCGGAGCCTGTCGTGCACGGCTCGTCCCGCTGACTGCTGTCTTCATCATCCTACTGACGAATTGGCGCGGCGGACACCGGTGCCGTGCGGCTCCGCTCACAGCGATCACCCGCGGAGGCCGCGGGAGGCCCTGGGCCGGCCCCGGGCCGCGGCGTCTAGACTGGCGGCCGACACCGCTTCCCCGCCGTCGAGAGGACCCTGATGCCCGAGCGCCCGACCACCTCGTCCGTCCCCTCCCGGCGCACGGTCCTCGGCCTGGCCGGGGCCGGTTCGGCCGCGGCGCTCACCGCGTGCGCCGGGGACGACGCGTCGACGACCGGCAGCACGGGCGGCACCGGCAGCGCGACCCCGGTGGACGCGGGCCCGGTGGACGCGGGACCCGTCGAGGACCTGCCGGTGGGCTCCGCCGTGAAGGTCGACCGGGACGGCGTGCAGGCCGTGGTGAGCCGGCCGGACCCGGACACGGTCGTCGCGTTCTCCCCCGTGTGCCCGCACCAGGGCTGCATGGTGACCCCGCGGGAGGAGCTCTACGTCTGTCCGTGCCACTCGTCGCAGTTCGACCTCACGACGGGCGAGGTCCTGGCCGGGCCCGCCCGGACCGGTCTGGAGCCGCGCCCCGCGCGCGTGGAGGGCGGGCGGATCCTGCTGGGCTGAGCGGGCTTCAGCCCCGGCGCGACCGCGGCAGCGACGCCCCGCGGGCGTCCTCGGCCGTGTCGGGGACGGTGTCCTGGCCGGAGGCGGCGCCGTCGCCCTGCACCGGACGCGCGTAGGGCACCCGGGTCCCCAGCACGGACGCCAGCGTGTCCTGGGCGACGCGCTGGGCGGTCAGCCCCACCCGGGACAGGACCTGGGAGCGGGAGCCGTGCAGGAGGAACTCCGTGGGCAGACCCACCTCGTTGAGTGCGGTGTCGACTCCTGCCGCCCGCATCTCCTGCCGGATCCGGGAGCCGATGCCACCGGCACGGACACCGTCCTCGACGACGACCACGATCCGGTGCTGGGCGGCGAGCTCGATGACCGAGGCCGGCACGGGCAGCACCCACCGGGGGTCGACCACCGTGGAGGAGACGCCGTGGGCCTCGAGCCGGTCGGCCACGTCCAGTGCCAGGCCGCTCATGGCGCCGACGGACACGAGCAGGACGTCCCGGCGGGCGCCCTCCGTCCCGCTCTCCCCGCCGCGGCGGGCGAGCACGTCGACGCCGTCCGTCAGCCGTTCGACGGCCGGCACCGGGGTGCCCACGGCGCCCTTGGGGTAACGGATGACGGTGGGGGCGTCGTCGACGGCCACCGCCTCGCGGAGCTCCTCGACCAGGGTCGGCTCGTCGCGCGGGGCGGCGAGGTGGAGCCCCGGCACGATCTGGAGCAGGGCCAGGTCCCACATGCCGTGGTGGCTGGGGCCGTCCGGGCCGGTGACCCCGGCCCGGTCGAGGACCACCGTGACGCCCGCCCGGTGCAGCGCCACGTCCATGAGGAGCTGGTCGAAGCCACGGTTGAGGAACGTGGCGTAGAGGGCCACCACGGGGTGCAGCCCGCCGTAGGCCATGCCGGCGGCCATGGCGATGGCGTGCTGCTCGGCGATGCCCACGTCCACGACGCGGTCGGGGTGGGCGGCCTGCATCTTCTGCAGCCCCACGGGGATGAGCATGGCGCCGGTGATGCCCACGACGTCCTCGCGCTCGTCGGCGATCCGGGCGATCTCGTCGCGGAACACCGCCGTCCAGCTGCGCTCGGAGCTCGTCGCCGTGGAGCGGCCGGTGACGGGGTCGATGACGCCCACGGCGTGGAACTGGTCGTCCTCGTTCGCGGTCGCGGGCCCGTAGCCGTGGCCCTTCTCGGTGATGGCGTGCACGATGACCGGCCCGCCGTAGTTCTTGGCGTTGCTCAGCGCCTGCTCGACGGCCTCGAGGTCGTGCCCGTCGACGGGGCCGACGTACTTCATGCCCAGGTCCTCGAAGATGCCCTGGGGCACCACGACGTCCTTGAGGCCCTGCTTCATCCCGTGCAGGCCCCGGTAGAACATCTCCCCCACCGGGCCGGAGTGCTTCAGCAGGTCCTTCACGGTCTCGAGGGTCTGCTCGTAACGGCGGTCGGTGCGCACGGCGTCCACGCCCTGCTGCACGCTGGCCTGGAGCTCCGCGAGGTGGTTGGCGAAGCCGCCCACGGTCGGGGCGTAGGACCGGCCGTTGTCGTTGACCACGATGACGACCTTGCGGTCGCGGTCGGAGGCGATGTTGTTGACGGCCTCCCAGGCCATCCCGCCGGTGAGCGCCCCGTCCCCCACCAGCACGACCGTGTGCCGGTCGTGCTGGCCGGTCATGGCGTAGCCGCGCGAGATGCCGTCGGCCCAGGACAGGGACGACGACGCGTGCGAGGACTCGACGATGTCGTGCTCGGACTCCCGGCGGTCCGGGTAGCCCGCGAGACCGCCCTCCTGGCGCAGGGTCCCGAAGTTCTTGCGACCGGTGAGCAGCTTGTGCACGTAGGACTGGTGACCGGTGTCGAAGACCACGGAGTCCTTGGGCGAGTCGAAGACGCGGTGCATCCCGAGGGTCAGCTCGACGACCCCCAGGTTGGGTCCCAGGTGACCGCCCGTCGCGGAGACGTGGGTGACGAGGAACTCGCGGATCTCCTCGGCCAGCCGGCCCAGCTCCGCTCGGCTCAGCCCCGTGAGGTCCTCGGGCCCGGACACCCGTTCCAGCACGCTCATGGTTTCTCCCGCTGTCCTCGGCGTCGTGGTCGGTCGCACCGTTTCCCCGGTGTCGGGGCGGCGCGCTCCCCCGATCCTACTCGTTCGTCCCGACAGGGCCGTCAGCGCGCAGGGGCCCGG
>NZ_JBISWK010000103.1:0-26500 GCF_044462205.1 Kocuria rhizosphaericola
GGGCCCCTGCGCGCTGCGAACGCCCTGGGATCAGGGGCCGGCGACCGATCGCCGGCGCTCCCGGGCGATCGATCGCCAGTCCTCCCCGGACGCGCTGGCGCGTGCCCGGGGACCCCTACTGGGCGATCTGCCTGAGCACGTACTGCAGGATGCCGCCGTTGCGGTAGTAGTCGGCCTCGCCCGGCGTGTCGATGCGCAGGGCCGCGTCGAACTCGACGGTGGAGCCGTCCTCCTTCGTCGCGGTGACCTTGAGCGTCTTCGGGATGCTGCCCTCGTTGAGCCCGGTCACGCCCTGGACGTCGTAGGTCTCCGTGCCGTCCAGGCCGAGGGAGTCCGCGGACTCGCCTGCCGGGAACTGCAGCGGGAGCACGCCCATGCCGATGAGGTTCGAGCGGTGGATGCGCTCGTAGCTCTGGGCGACGACGGCCTTGACGCCAAGCAGGGAGGTGCCCTTGGCGGCCCAGTCGCGCGAGGACCCGGAGCCGTACTCCTTGCCGCCCAGCACGACCAGCGGGACGCCGGCCTCCTGGTAGTTCATCGCGGCGTCGTAGACGGCGGCCTGCGGGCCGCCCTCCTGCGTGAAGTCGCGGGTGTAGCCGCCCTCCACGCCGTCCAGGAGCTGGTTCTTGATCCGGATGTTGGCGAAGGTGCCCCGGATCATGACCTCGTGGTTGCCGCGGCGCGAGCCGTACGAGTTGAAGTCCTTGCGCTGGACCCCGTTCTCGATGAGGTACTTGCCGGCCGGCGTGTCGGACTTGAAGGAGCCCGCCGGGGAGATGTGGTCGGTCGTGACCGAGTCGCCCAGCTTCAGCAGCACGCGGGCGCCCGAGATGTCCTCGACCGGGGTCGTCTCCATCGTCATGCCCTCGAAGTACGGGGGCTTGCGGACGTAGGTGGACTCGGGGTTCCACTCGAACGTCTTGCCGGTGGGGGTGTCCAGGTTCTGCCAGCGCTCGTCGCCGTCGAAGATGGTGTTGTACTCGCGGGTGAACATCTCGGTGTCGATGGACGCGTCGATGATCTTCTGCACCTCGGCCGGGTCCGGCCAGATGTCCTTGAGGTACACCTCGTTGCCGTCGGCGTCCTGGCCCAGGGGCTCGTTCTGGAAGTCGAAGTCCATGTTGCCGGCCAGGGCGTAGGCGATGACCAGCGGCGGGGACGCCAGGTAGTTCATCTTCACGTCCGGGTTGATGCGGCCCTCGAAGTTGCGGTTGCCCGAGAGCACCGAGGTCACGGCCAGGTCGTTGTCCTGGATGGCCTGGGAGATCTCCTCCTCGAGGGGACCGGAGTTGCCGATGCACGTGGTGCAGCCGTAGCCCACGATGAAGAAGCCGAGCTCCTCCAGCGCCGGGACCAGCCCGGACTTCTCGTAGTAGTCGGTGACGACCTTCGAGCCCGGGGCGATCGAGGTCTTGACCCACGGCTTGGCCTTGAGCCCCTTCTCGACCGCGTTGCGCGCCAGCACCGCCGCGGCCATCATGACCGACGGGTTCGAGGTGTTGGTGCACGAGGTGATGGAGGCGATCGAGACCGCCCCGTGGTCGAGCTCGAACTCGCGGCCGTCGGGCATGGTCACGGGGACCAGCTTGGACGGGCGGCCGTCCTCGGCGTAGGCGTGGTGGTCGCGCGGGCGGTCCGCCTCGGACTGGTGGTCGTCCGCGGTGTAGCCGGGGGCGTCCGAGGCCGGGAAGGACTGCGCCGCGACGTCGTCCACGGTGTCGCCGGAGGCGCTGTCGTCGACGTGCGTGGCGTAGTTCTGGATGTCCTCGTGGAACTGCGCCTTCGCGTCGGTGAGCGAGATGCGGTCCTGCGGACGCTTCGGCCCGGAGATCGAGGGGACCACGGTGGAGAGGTCCAGCTCGAGGTACTCCGAGAAGGTGATCTCCTCGGACGGGTCGTGCCACATGCCCTGTTCCTTGACGTACGCCTCGACGAGGTCGATCTGCTCGTCGGAGCGCCCGGTCAGGCGCAGGTACTCCAGGGTGACGTCGTCGATCGGGAAGATCGCGGCGGTCGACCCGAACTCGGGGCTCATGTTCCCGATGGTGGCGCGGTTGGCCAGGGGCACGGCTCCGACGCCCTCGCCGTAGAACTCGACGAACTTGCCGACCACGCCGTGCTCGCGGAGCATCTCGGTGATGGTCAGCACCACGTCGGTGGCGGTGGCGCCGGCCGGGATCTGGCCGGTCAGCTTGAAACCCACGACGCGCGGGATGAGCATGGAGATGGGCTGGCCGAGCATCGCGGCCTCGGCCTCGATGCCGCCCACGCCCCAGCCGAGCACGCCGAGGCCGTTCTCCATGGTGGTGTGCGAGTCGGTGCCCACGCACGTGTCCGGGTAGGCGCGCAGCACGCCGTCGACCTCGCGGGTCATGATGACGCGGGCCAGGTTCTCGATGTTGACCTGGTGGACGATGCCCATGCCCGGGGGGACGACCTTGAAGTCGTCGAACGCGGTCTGGCCCCAGCGCAGGAACTGGTACCGCTCCCCGTTGCGCTCGTACTCGATGTCCATGTTGATGCCGATCGAGTCCGAGGTCCCGAAGGAGTCGATCTGCACGGAGTGGTCGATCACGAGCTCGGCCGGGGCGAGCGGGTTCACACGGGCGGGGTCGCCGCCGAGGTCCTCGATGGCCTCGCGCATGGTGGCGAGATCCACGATGCAGGGCACGCCCGTGAAGTCCTGCATGATGACGCGACCCGGGGTGAACTGGATCTCGATGCTGGGCTCGGCCGCCGGGTCCCAGTTGGCCAGGGCCTCGATGTGCTCGGAGGTGATGTTGGCGCCGTCCTCGGTGCGCAACAGGTTCTCGAGCAGAACCTTCAGGCTGTACGGGAGCTTCTGCGCGCCCTCCAGCGTGTTCAGTCGGAAAATCTCGTACTCGGTGCCTTTGACGTCGAGAACGCCCTTGGCCCCGAAGCTGTCCACCGTGCTCATATGCGTGGAACTCCTCTCGCCACCGTCATGGAAACGCCCGCGGGAGGAACCGGCGAAGTGCCGGGAGTTCTCCCGTGAACAGTCACCTGTCAGTGTAGCCCGTGTGAGCCCGGTGACTCCGAACCGCCGCCGGAGGGCCCTGTCACGGAACGGGCGGCGGCCGTCAGGGCTCCAGGACGGCCAGCGTCTCGACGTGGTGGGTGTTCGGGTACATGTCGAAGGCGCGCACCTCCCGCACGTGCCACCCGGCGCGGCGGAACCGGCCCAGGTCCCGCGCCAGCGTGGCCGGGTCGCACGCGAGGTACGCGATCCGGCGCGGCGCGATCGCCACGAGCTGGTCCACGACGGTCCGGCCGGCGCCCGCCCGGGGCGGGTCCAGGACCACGACGTCGGGGCGGGCCGCGGCTCGGCCACGGGCCGGGCGGCGGCGGCCACGGGCCGGGGCCTCCTGCGGCCACGTCCGCGCCAGCACCTTGTCGACGCTCCCCCGCTCGACCCGCACCTCCGGACGGCCGGCGAAGGCTCGCCGGGCGTCCGCGCTGGTGACCGGCGAGCCCTCGACCGCCAGCACGGAGCCCGTCTCCCCCACGGCGTCCGCGAGCGCCGCCGTGAACAGGCCCGCGCCCGCGTACAGGTCGAGGGCGTGCTCCCCCCGGCGGGCCCCGGCGGCCGCGGGCACCTCGCGGTGCAGCAGCGCGGGGGCGGCGCGGTGGATCTGCCAGAACCCCTCGGCGGAGACCTCCCACCGGTGCGGGCCCGCGTGCTCGACGACGGACGGCCGGCCCGCCCACGTCTCGGGCTCGCGCTGTCCCTCGGCGCGGGCGGTCACGGAGACGTCCCGGTCCGCGGTGAGGCGCGACAGCTCGTGGCGCAGCCGCTGCCGGTCGGCCCCGGCGGAGAGGCTCAGGTGCACCAGCGGCGTCCCGCCGTCGGCGGGGGCCGCGACGTCGACCCGCTCCACCCCGCGCAGGTCGAGCCGCCCGAGACGCAGCCCGTCGATGGCGGGGACCACCAGCGGGAAGGAGTCCACCGGGACGACGGCGGCGCTGCGGTGGGGGTGCATCCCGATCCGGCCCGCGGGGTCGACGGCGAAGTGCGCCCGGGTGCGCCAGCCACGGCCCTGCGGGTCCTCCCCCGGCATGGCCTCGACGGTGATCCCGGTCTCGAGCCCGGCCAGGCGGGAGAGCTGCTCGGTGACCACGGCGGCCTTGAGGTCGCGCTGGGCCGCCAGCTCGGCGTGGCCGAACTCCGCGCCGCCGACCGGCGGCTCGCCGCGCCGCCAGGTGAGCAGGGGGTCGGCCGGGGCCCACACGTGCTCGGACCTCCGGCGCGGGTCCGCGTCCAGGACGGCCACGACGTCGCCGCGCCAGAACCGCGCCGCGGGGCCGCTGTCGGTGAGGCGGACGCGGACGAGCTCGCCGGGCAGGCCGTGGCGGACGAACACCACGCGGCCCTCGCCGGTGCGGGCCACGGTGTGGCCTCCGTGGGCCACGGGGCCCAGGCGCAGCTCGAGCTCGACCGGCTCGGCGGTCTCGGCGGGGATCGGCGGGTGGGACGGGGTCACGGGAGGGGCGCTCTCTGCTCGGGGGCGGACTCGGGGCCCGTGTCCTGGCCGGAGGCGGAGGACAGGTGCCAGGGCACCGAGGCCGTCATGACCCCGCGCTCCTGGTGCAGGCGGGCCCGCAGCGGCCGGATGGCCTGGTTGTGCAGCAGCCGCTCCCAGCGGTGCCGCACCACGTACTCGGGCAGGTACACCACGACCAGGTCCCGGGGGGACTTGCGGCGCACCCCGCGCACGTGGTCGAGCACCGGGCCGATGGTGTCCCGGTAGGGCGCGTGCAGGACGGTGACGGGCACCGGGATCTCGAGGCGCTGCCACTCGTCGAGGATCCGGCGGGTGGCGGTGGCGTTCGTGTCCACGACGACGGCCTCGAGGGTCGAGGGCCGGGAGGCCCGGGCGTAGGCCAGGGCGCGCATGAGGGGCTTGCGGACGGAGGACACGTAGATGATGGCGTGCACCCGGGAGGGCAGGGCCCGGACCGGGGAGTCGGGCTGCAGCGCGAGCTCGGCGTCCACGGCGTCGTAGTGCCGGCGGACCCCCGCCATGACCGCGCTGAGGACCGCGATGGCCACGATGGTGATCCACGCGCCCTGCGTGAGCTTCGTCACGAGCACGACGACGAGCACGGCCGCGCACAGCACGAACGCGATCAGGGCCACGGCCCGGCGGGCGAACAGCTCACGGCGGACCCCCGGGTGCGGGCGCATCCGCCGCACGTGCGCCCAGTGCCGCACCATGCCGGCCTGCGTGAGCGTGAAGGAGACGAACACCCCCACGATGTAGAGCTGGATGAGGCTGTTGACGTTGGCGCCGAACGCCACGGTGAGGACCACGGCGACGAGCAGCAGCAGCAGGATGCCGTTGGTGAACGCGAAGCGGTCCCCGCGCGCCTGCAGCTGCCGGGGCAGGAACGCGTCCCGCGCCAGCCGGGAGGCCAGCGTGGGGAAGCCGGAGAAGGCGGTGTTGGCGGCGAGGATCAGCACGCCCACCGTCGCGGCCACGAGCACGAAGAACCACAGGGAGTCGGTGCCGAAGACGGTCTTGGCGAGCTGGCCCAGCACGGGGTCCTGGAAGAAGTCCGGCCCGGGGAGCCGGCCGTCGACGAGCAGCTGCTCCTCCGGGTCGCCGACGACCACGACGTCCGTGCGGTCCGCGAGGTACATCACGCCCGCCAGCAGGGCCGCCGAGAGCGCGCCGAGCACCCCCAGCGTGGCCGCCGCGTTGGCCGCGCGGGGCTTGCGGAAGTACGGCACCGAGTTGGTGATCGTCTCCACGCCGGTCAGTGCCACGGCCCCGGAGGAGAAGGCCCGCAGGACCACCAGGGCACCCGCCAGACCGGCCAGCCCGGCGTCGAAGCCGGCGGCGGGCAGGACCTCCCGGTCGGCGCTGGGGGCGTCCCCGAGGGACCCGGTCAGGTCCTGGCCCAGGCCCACGAGCAGCAGCGCGGCCAGGACGGCGAGGAAGAAATAGGTGGGCACGGCCGCGGCCCGGCCCATGAACTTCAGGCCGCGGAGGTTGAGCAGCCCCACGAACAGGATCCCGGCCACGGCCAGCTCCACGCGCCACCCGGCGAACCCGGGCAGCGCCGCCGTGACGTACTGCGCGGCGGTGGCCATGGACACCGCCACGACGAGGGCGTAGTCGGCCATCAGGGCCGCGCCCACGCCCACCCCCGCCGTGCGTCCGAGGTTCTTGGAGACGATCTCGTAGTCGCCGCCGCCGGACGGGTAGGCGCGAACGTTCTGCCGGTAGGCGGTGATCACCACGGCGAGCACCACGAGCACGGCCAGGCCCACCCACGGGGAGACCGCCACGGCCGTGGTGCCCGCGAGCGCGAGCGTGAGGATGATCTCGTCCGGGGCGTAGGCCACCGAGGAGAGGGCGTCCGCGGAGAAGACCGGCAGCGCCGTGCGCTTGGGCAGCACGGCGTCGCTGAACCGCTCGTTGTGGATGGGCTTGCCGACGAGTGCCCGCCGCAAGGCCCGGGGAATGCTCTGCACGGCTCCCCACGGTAGTCCGTCCCGCACCGATTGTCCGCCGCACCGGGTGCGAGCCGCGCGCCCGGGGGTGACCTAGGCTGAGGGCATGGCGCATTTCGTGATCATGGGGGTGGGGCGCGTCGGCGTCATGGTCGCCCACGCTCTCGAGGACTCCGGGCACACCGTGGCGGTGATCGACCAGGACGACCGTGCCTTCCGGCGGCTGCGCAAGTCCTTCGAGGGCAAGAAGGTCACCGGCCTCGGCTTCGACCAGGAGGTGCTGCGGCGGGCCGGGATCGAGGAGGCCTACGCCTTCGCGGCCGTCTCGAGCGGGGACAACTCCAACATCATCGCGGCCCGGGTGGCGCGCGAGACGTTCAAGGTCCGCCACGTCGTGGCCCGCATCTACGACCCCTCCCGGGCGGAGTTCTACCAGCGGCTCGGGATCCCCACCGTCGCCGCCGTGCGCTGGAGCGCCGACCAGGCGCTGCGCCGGATCCTGCCCGAGCAGTCGATCACGGCCGACTTCCGCGAGGCCTCGGGACGGCTGCAGCTGGGCGAGCTGTCCCTGGACGACTCCTGGTCCGGCCTGCACCTCGACGCGATCGAGGAGGCCACGGGGGTGCGCATCGCGTTCGTGACGCGCTTCGGGGAGGGCGTCCTGCCCGGTCCCGACATGAGCTACCAGCAGGGGGACGTGGTGCACGCCATGATGCGCACCGACGACGTCGAGGCCGTGTCCCGCGTCCTGTCCCGCCGGCCCGGCCCGGACGTGCTCGACTTCGCGAACTCCCTGCGCCGGGAGTCCGACGACGCGCCCGGTTCCGACCACACCTCCCGGGGAGGGAACTGATGCGCGTGGTCATCGTGGGCGCGGGCGCCGTGGGCGCCTCGATCGCCCGGGAGCTGCTCTCCCACCAGCACGAGGTGGTGATCTTCGACGAGAAGCCCGAGGTGATCGGCCGCTCGGACCTGCGGGGCGCCCAGTGGATCATCGGGGACGCCTGCGAGCTCTCCACGCTGCGGGAGGGCGGGCTGGAGGAGACCGACGTGGTCGTCGCCGCCACGGGCGACGACAAGGCGAACCTCGTGGTCTCCCTGCTGGCGCGCAGCGAGTTCGGCGTGCCCCGCACGGTGGGCCGGGTCAACAACCCCAAGAACGAGTGGCTGTTCGACGACGCGTGGGGCGTGGACGTGGCCGTGTCCACGCCGCGGCTGATGACCGCGCTCGTGGAGGAGGCGGTCGAGGTCGGCGACGTGGTGCGGCTGCTGACCCTGCAGACGGGCGGGGCGACCCTCGCCGCCTACACGGTGCCGCACGAGCACCCGATCATCGCCACGATGATCTCCCAGGTGCCGTGGCCGCCGGACGTCGCGCTCGTGGCCATCCTGCGCGACGGCGTGCCCATCACCCCCTCCGGGGACGACGTGGTCGAGGGCGCCGACCAGCTCTTCTTCGTCTCCACCACGGAGGGCGAGGCGCAGCTGCGCGCGATGTTCACGACCGCCGGCCGGCACGAGCCCCACCGGGGCTGAGCCCGGCGGACGGCCTCAGGGGGTGTCGTGCTCCTCGGCGGCGATCTGCTCCGGCGGCCGGGAGACGAGCCACGCGAGCCACAGGGTCAGCGCGTACAGGGGCACGCCCATGACCAGGCGCGCCACGCCCAGGCCGGTGAGGTTCTCCGCGAGGTACAGGGGCACCTGCACGACCAGACGGGCCGCGAACATCGCCATGAGCATGACCGTGGCCACCTGGTAGGCCCGGCGGCGCACCGGGACGTCGCGCCACTGGGCGCCCTCGCCGCGGATGTACCCGTAGAAGACGCCGAGCAGCGGCCAGCGGACGAGCAGGGACAGCCCGAGACCCCCGAACCAGGCCGCGTTGATCCAGAACCCGGGCACGTAGTAGTCCAGCGCCTCACCCGTGGCCCTCGCGAACAGGGCGCAGACGCCCACGCCCACGAAGCCGGAGACGGCCTGCACGAGGCTCTGGCGCTGGACGAGGCGCAGCACGGTGAAGAGGGCGGCCGTGCCCAGGGACGCGACGAGCGCCACCCCGAGGGTGTTGCCGACGAGCAGCACGGCGAGGAACACGAACCCCGGCAGGATCGTCTCGGCCAGGCCGCGCCAGCCGCCGACGGCGTGCAGCACGTCGAGCTGGCCGTTGTCCTTGCGCCGCATGCCCGAGCGCGCGGCGTAGGCGGCCATCGAGCGCTCCACGTCGTTGCCGCGCCCGGGCTCGCCCGCGGTGTCCCCGGGCTCGTGGGGGTCCGTCATCTGCTGACCTGCTTCGCGATGATCTCGTACCGGGGATTGAACATCGAGGGGCGCCCGTCCCGGAAGCTCACCACGCCCACGCAGCGCAGCCGCGTCCCGGCGGTGACGCCCGGCACGCTCCGCTGGCCGTGCCACACGAGGCGCAGGGGCCGGGGGGCGACCGGGTTCTCCTCCCCCTCGGTCTGCTGGCCGTCCGGCACGAGCAGCGCGGTGTAGTTCTGCGCGCCCGTGACCGGGGGGACGGTCACCTCCACCACCAGGCCGCTGGCCATCACCCGGCGGCGCCCCCCGGCCGCTGTCGAGGGATCGAGGTCCCCCGCGCAGACGGGGGCCTCGGCGACCACGTCGATGGCCCCGGTCCCCGGCACGCGCCGGGTCTGCCCGTTCTCCGTCCTGGCCATGGCTCAGCCGATCTCGGTGATCTCGGGGCCGCGCCGCGGTGGCCGGGCGGGCTCGGGCTCCGGGTCCGGGGCGGGCCGGCGCACCGCGTCCTCGGGGACGACCAGCGTCAGCAGCTCCCGGGGGGGCATGGGCCGGTCGCCGCGCACCACGACGAGCTCGCGCACGACCTCGTCGAGGGCCGCGGCGGACTCGGCGGTCACCACGGCGGTGCCCGTGAAGACCGCGCGCACGAACCAGCGCGGCCCGTCGACGCCCACGAAGCGGGCGAGGCGGAAGCCCCTGGTGCCGTCGGAGGCCGTGGCGGGGAAGCGGGCGAGGACCTGGAGCCCGAACGGCCCCTCCTCGACCGTCGGCTCGCCGTTGCTCGTGCGCAGCGACTGCACGAGCTCGCGGCGGACCTCGTCCCACAGCCCCTCGGAGCGGGGCGCGGCGAACGCCTGGACCTGGACCGAGCCGCCGCCGAGGTCCAGGGCCACCGCGCGGGGGCGCTGCGTGCGCTCGTCGACCTCGAGCCGCACGCCCAGGCCCGTCCGGGGACGCACGAGCACGGCACCGAGGTCGAGGTAGCCGTCGCGGCTGTCGATCTGGGCGACGTCGAGAGGGCCCTGCGGCTCCTGTCGCCGCGCCGCGGCGGCGTCCTCCGCGCTCGGCACGGCCTCCGGCTGCTGCGGGGCGGCATCCTGCGCCTCGGACTGCTTCTTCTTGCGACCGAACATGTTCTCGTTCTCCTCCGCCGGCACCCGGTGCCGGCTCATGGCGTGAGCTCGTGGGGGGTCGGTTCGTGGATCAGGCGGTACCGCTGGAGCCGAAGCCCGTGCCGCCGCGCGCCGAGCCGGGCAGGACGTCGACGACCTCGAAGACGGCCTGCTCGACGCGCTGGACGACGAGCTGGGCGATGCGGTCGCCGCGGCGCACCGTGAAGGACTCCGCGCCGTCCGTGTTGAGCAGGGTGACCATGATCTCGCCCCGGTAGCCGGAGTCGACCGTGCCCGGGGCGTTGACGACCGTGATGCCGTGGCGGGCGGCCAGTCCCGACCGGGGGTGCACGAACCCGGCGTATCCCTCGGGCAGCGCGATCGCCACGCCCGTGGGCACCAGGGCCCGCTCGCCGGGGCCGAGGACCACGTCCTCGCGGGAGCGCAGGTCCGCGCCGGCGTCCCCGGGCTTCGCGTACGCGGGCAGGGGGAGGTGGGGGTCGAGGGCCTGCAGCGCGATGCTGAGCGGGCGCCCGTTGCCCGGCTGCGGCCCGTGGCCGGTCGACTGGTCGTTCACAGTGCCCCACTCTAACGCGCCGGACCACGGGCGCAGTCGTGAGACGCTAGAGCCATGTCCCACCCTGCTTCCTCCAGTGCGTCCCCGGCCGACGGTCCTCGCCGGTCCTCCTCGGAACGGCCCGGTGCCGGGATCCTCTACGAGGAGAAGCTCACCCCCGCGTGGTGGATGTGGCTGCTCGTGCTCTTCGCGGCCGTCGTCGCCCTGATCGCGCTCGCCCCCATCGACCTGTGGGTCGCCGGAGCGGCGGCCGTCGTGGTCGGCGGCGGCACCGCCGTGGCCCTCGTGGCCTCCAGCACCACCATCGTCGTCACCGACGAGTTCCTCCGGGTCGGCCGGGCCCGCATCGAGCGACGGTTCGTGGGCGAGGCCGAGGCCTTCCGCGGCGACGACGTCCGGCGGGTGCGCGGGCCCGAGCTCGACGGACGGGCCTTCATGAACTTCCGGGCGTCGGTGGGCCCGGTGGTGCGGATCCGGATCACCGACCCCGTCGACCCCACTCCCTACTGGCTCACCTCCACCCGGCACCCGGAGCGCATCGTCGAAGTGCTGTCCGCACGCCCGTGAGGGCGACCGGGGCCACCGCACGGAGGAACCCCGCCGCGACGACCGTCGCTGCGGGGTTCCTCCGTTCCCGGACGAGCTCGACCAGGCGGGGCTCAGCCCACGCACTCGATGCAGTACTTGACGCCGTTCTTCTCCTCGGCGATCTGCGAGCGGTGGCGCACCAGGAAGCACGAGCCGCAGGTGAACTCGTCCTCCTGGGCCGGCAGCACGACCACGGACAGCTCCTCGTTGGAGAGGTCCGCGCCCGGCAGCTCGAAGCTCTCCGCCGCGGCCGCCTCGTCCTCGTCCACGCTGCCGGACTGCGAATCGCTGCGACGCGTCTGCAGCTCCTCGATCGAGTCCTCCTTGAGCTCGTCGTCCTGCTTGCGCGGCGCGTCGTAGTCAGTGGCCATGTCCGGTCTTCGCTCCAATACGGGTCCGGGGAGGGCTCCGGCACGGCTCTCGGCCGCCCACCGGGCTCTGTGTCGCGTAGATTGTTCACCATCCGGGGGCAAAAATCCAACCGTGCGCGGGCCCACGAACACGCGGCCGAGGCCGTCCGCGGACGACCTCCGGCCGGGGCCGTGCGACGGCCAGTAGGATTGGCGGCGGGACCGGGCCGGCACGCCGGCCGCGACCGACGGACCCGCCCCGCAGCGCCCGCTCGACGACCCCGAGCGCACCCGAGAACCATCCCGGAGGAATGACAGCATGGAGCAGTTGCGCCTGGCAGGTGTGCACGACGACGGTGAGCACCTGGTCGTCGAGGACGAGGCAGGCACCCGCCACCTGTTGCGGATCGACCAGGAGCTGCGCCTGGCCGTCCAGCGCGCCCGGCGGCTGCCGGGTGCCCGCCAGCGGGGAACGGGCCAGTTCGGGCCCCGCGAGATCCAGGCGCGGTTCCGCTCCGGGGCCACGGTCGAGGAGATCGTGGCCGAGAGCGGCTGGGAGGCCGCCCGGGTCCGTCGCTACGAGTGGCCGATCCTCGCCGAGCGGGCCCACGTCGCCGCCGAGGCGCAGAAGGTCGAGATCGAGGACCGCTCCGCCCAGCGCGGCTACCACTCCGTCTTCGAGGGCGAGCCCCTGACCCTCGGCCGTGCCGTCGCCCACCGGGCCGCCGACCTCGGGGTGGACCCCTCCTCCCTCGAGTGGGACTCGTGGCAGCGGGAGGACCACCTGTGGGCGGTCGTCGCCCGGTTCTCGGTGGTCGACCCCTCGGCCGCGCCCGCCCACGACGAGCCGCTGGCCGAGTGGCTCTACAACCCGGCGAAC
This sequence comes from Kocuria rhizosphaericola, assembly GCF_044462205.1. NCBI lineage: Bacteria > Bacillati > Actinomycetota > Actinomycetes > Micrococcales > Micrococcaceae > Kocuria > Kocuria rhizosphaericola. The sequence continues at coordinate 12,248 of NZ_JBISWK010000103.1, forward strand.
CAGAGCGTGCGGCCGGCGAACCCGTGGGCGGAGTCGCTCACCGAGGCAGGCCCCCCCGACACGCCCCTCGGCACGGGCCTCGGCGTCCTCGACGGGGGCCTCGACCCCGAGCTCACGCAGCTGCGCCGGTCCGCCGTGGAGGCCGACGACCTGCTCGACGTCCTGCAGGCCCGCCGCGGGCAGCGCATCGGCGAGGACGTCGACGGGGACGACGCCCTGGCCGAGATCCTCGGCCGCGGCATGGGCCACGTCGAGCGCCGGCCCCGTCCGCTCGCCGCCCCCGAGGACAGCTCCGTCTTCGACCGGCCCTTCCAGCCGGCCACGCCGTTCCCCGAGTCCGGCGCCGCGCCGGAGCCGGGCCCGGTCGAGGAGACCCCGGCCGGGCCGGAGGAGCAGCCCGCCGGTGAGCCGGTCGAGGAGACCCCCGCCCAGGACGGCGCGCCGGAGCGGGCCGGGAAGAACACGCAGGAGGATGCGCAGGAGCGCACCGACGACGACGCCGGGGACCTCCCCGAGGCCGGACCCGCCGCGGCGGAACCCGGCGTCGAGGCCCCCGGTGCCGGGACCCCCGGCACAGAGACCCCCGGCACAGAGGCCCCCGGTCCCGAGGCCCCGGGCCCGGAGTCCTCCGGGGCCGAGGACTCCGCCCCCGCGGAGGACACCACGCCCGAACGGCCCCGCCCGCGCAACAAGACCGCCAAGGCCCGCCGCTCCGCGCGGTCCTCGGTGCCCAGCTGGGACGAGATCGTCTTCGGCAGCTCCTCCGACTGAGCCCCGGGTGCCGGTGCGTGCCGTCCGGCACCCGGGGCCCGGCACGGGTTAGAGTGCACGCAACAGGGGACGGCTCCGCGCCGTTCCCCCGGGCTCGTCCGCTCCCCCACCCTGCGCGCGGCCCGGACGGACGACACCACGTCAGGGGCGGCACGACATGGGCAATTCCATCGAGGACGATCTTTTCGGGGACGACGAGCGCGACGCCGCCGCCCCGGACTCCGGCACCTCCGGCCTCGGCGGTGCCACAGCGGCACCGGCGGGGCCGGTCGAGCTCGTCCAGGGCTCCGGGCCGGGTCGGTTCGTCGCCGGCCTGGTCCTGGGCGCGGTCGTGCTCGTGGTGCTGGTGGGTGTCGGGGCGCTCTACCTGGGCGGAGTGGGACGCGATCTCTTCGGGACGGGCCGGGCGGCCGAGTTCATCCCCGCCCCCTCCGTGACCAGGACGCCGTCCCCCACGGCCTCGCCCACGCCGTCCCGTTCGCGCACGCCCTCGCCCACGCCGAGCCCCTCGGCGGAGGATCCCGCCCCGCCGCCACCTGCCCCGCCGCCACCTGCCCCGGCGCCGGTGGCGCCGCCCGCGCCCGTGGCACCGCCCGCCCCCGTGGCGCCGCCGGCGCCCGTGGTTCCCGAACCGGTCGTGCCTCAGCCCGTCGTCCCCGCCCCTGTCCCGCCGCCCGTGCCTCCCGCCCCGGCGCCCGCTCCACCCGCGCCGGCGCCGGCGCCGGCCGAGCCCGAGCCCGCGTCGCCCGAAACACCCCAGGACGAGGGGGACGACGAGGTCGCCGACGGGGAGGTCACGGACGAGGCGGGCCCGGACGACGAGGGCGAGCTCGCCGGGCCGGCCGCTGCCGAGGAGGACGCCGAGGCGGGGACCGGGGAGGAGACGGTCGAGGACGATCCGGCGACTCCCTGAGCGCGGGGCGTCCGGGCCGGGCGCAGGAGCGGGGCGCTCAGGCCAGGCGCAGCAGCGGGACCTCCCGCTCGGCCCGGGTGAGCGAGCCGTGCTGGCCCACCATGGACAGCACGCTCGGGCGGAGCCGGCCCAGGTCGAACAGCGCCAGCGGCTCCCGGGCCAGCACGAGGACGTCGCCGATCCGCCCGCGCACCGCCTCGCGCACCAGCGCCGGCGGACCGAAGTACCCGGCGTCGAGGGCTGCCTCCCGCGAGAGCATCCACACCCGGGACCCGAACTGCTCCCGCCAGGCGGCCACGAGCGCCCGGACGTCCTGCGCCGTGGCGTCCTGCTCCAGGTGCAGCTGCACCGTCCGGGGCTCACCGGCCGTGTGCCGGACGCCGTCCAGCAGCCCCGGCATCTCGGAGAAGTCGACACGGGCGTCCCGCGGGACGTCCACCATGCCGTGGTCACCGGTCACCAGCACGGTGGTGCCGGCCGGCACCCGGGCGACCAGCCGGCGCAGGGACGCGTCGAGCTCCTCGAGCTGGGCCGTCCACTCCCAGGACTCCCAGCCCCGGGCGTGCCCGGTGCGGTCGAGCTCGTCCCAGTAGAAGTACATGAGGGCGTCACGTCCCGCGGCGAGCTGGTCGAGCGCGGTGCTGACCCGTGCCGCCGGTCCCTCCGCGGCCACGAACCGGCCCCCGCGCAGGGCGGCGTCGGTGAGCCCGGAGCCGGCGAACTTCCCCCGGCTCACCGTGACCACGTCGAGGTGCTCGGCGGCGCGCTCGAACACCGTGGGCAGCGGCTGCCACGTCAGCGGGTCCACGGCGGCGTCCCAGCCGCCGAGCTGGTTCACGACCCGGTCCCGGGAGGGGTCCAGCACGTCGTAGCCCACGAGTCCGTGCGCTCCGGGGGCGGCGCCTGTGCCGAGGGACGCCAGCGAGGCCGCCGTCGTCGTGGGGAACGCCGCGTCCAGGGTGGCCAGGCTCGGGGCGCCGGCCAGACCGGGGGCGTGCCCGGCACGGGCCCGCAGCTGGGCGCGTCCCAGTCCGTCCACCATGACGACGACGACCCGGTGGGCGGTGGGCAGCCCCAGCACGTCCCGGAAGCCGGGCACGCCCAGGGACGCCGCGGCCGAGGACATGACCTCGGCGACCGAGCGGCTGCCGTAGCGCGGCGGCCCCGGCAGGTCGGCGGGCAGCGCGGGCAGGACCTCCTGGACCGCCCTCATCGGGCGGCGCCGCCGTCCCGGCCGGTGAACCGGTCGGTGAACCGGGTGCGCGGCGTGGCGGCGGCCGCCCGCCGCGGGGCCGGCGTGCGCGTGTGGGTCGGCTGCGCGATCTGCGCGCCGTCGGTCAGCGGGGAGAGGTTGGCCCTGCGCAGAGTGCGCGCGAACTCCCGCGCCCCCTCGACGGCGGTCGGGCCGTCGGCCTCGGCGCTGATCCGCAGTACGATGTCCTCCCGGGCGGCCGTGCCGGTGTAGCCGTGGTCGGCCTGGCACTGGGGGTCCTCGCACAGCGCCGGCGCCAGGTCCACGTGCAGGGTGCCCGTCCACGCGATGGCCAGCGTCACCTCGGAGATGGGGCTGTCCGGCCGGTAGTTGGCCGGCTGGTAGTACGAGTAGCTGAGCGTGACCGAGCGGATCTGGGAGATCCCCACCGTCTCGGTCGACACACGGGCGACCACGTCCCGGCCGCTCTCGTCGAACTCCTCGTCGTCCACGTGCGTCACGTGCAGCACGTCCTCGGCGAGCACCAGCACGGTGGTGTGGCGGTGCACCTCCGTCCGGTCGATGTGGGTCTCCAGCTGCACGAGGTGGGAGACCGGGGACCGGCCGTCCAGGGAGTCCTGCACCACGTCGATCACCAGCTGCGGGTAGAAGCCGGCCTTGTTGATGTCCTCGACCAGCCGCTGGCCGCGCTCACCTGAATACGTCATGGGGGACATTTTCCCCCACGTCCGGGTCCGCGCCCAACACGGGCGGTCAGGGCGCGCGGAAGTAGCAGCGCTCCTCCCCGCCGCCCTGGTCCTCGCAGACCCGCTCCAGCACCACGGGGGTCTCCGCCGGCGCCGGGCTGGGGGTCGCGTCCGCGCTGCGGGTCACCGTGGGCGTCGCGCCGGGAGCGGGCACCCGGTCCGCGGAGCCCAGGGGGTCGAGCAGCAGGTAGCCGCTGAGCAGCGCCGTCATTCCCACCAGGGTCACGAACACGCCCGTCACGGCGTTGCGGCGGCGGCGGCCCGCCCGCGCCGCCGGGGCGAAAGACACGGTCCGCTTGCCCGCGTCCGGGCGGCGGCCCGCGTGGCCCCGGCCGGGGTCCGCCCCGGGTCCTCCGGCGGCGGAGGACCCGGGCGTGCCCAGCGCGGACCCGCCGCGCCCGGACGCCGTCCTGCTCGGCGCCTCGTGGCCGGTCACGCCGGTGCCGGTCGTCACGCGGCCTGCCGCGCTCCCCCCTGCACCGCCCGTGCCGGCGCCGCCGGCGCCGGTGTCCACCGTGTCCGGTCCGTCCGGGAACGGGTCGCCGGTGTGCGCGCCCGCCGTTCCGGCGGTCCCGCCGGCGGCCTCCGTGCCGGCCGGGCGCGCCGTGCTGTCCGCCCCGTCCGTGCCGTCCCATCCGGTCAGCACCCGGCCGGCCCACGGCTCCGGCAGGGGATCGAGGACGTCGAAGACCTCGAACGGCTCCCCGTCCCGCGTGCGCGCCGGGTCGAAGCGCCGCCGCGCCGCACCCGCCGTGAGCTCGTGCAGCACGGCCACGGCCGCGTCGCGGCGCAGGGCGGGGTCCGGGGTGAGCAGCGCCGCGAGGTGCTCCGCGAGGTCGCCCTGCTCCCCCACCACCGCCCGTGCGTCGTTGGGCCCCATGCTCTCCTGCGGCTCCAGCGAGGGGTCCAGCATCCGCAGCGCGGTGATGCCCGCCGCGTAGAGGTCCTGCGCGGGGTTCGGGTCGGTGAGCGCGTACGCCTCCGGCGGCAGGTAGCCGGGCGTGCCCACCACCGTGCCCGTCCGGGTCAGCCGGGCGTCCTGGACGCGCACGGCGATGCCGAAGTCGGAGAGGAGGACGTGGGGCCGGCCCGTCCCGGTGCTGTCCAGCATGAGGTTGCCCGGCTTCACGTCGCGGTGCACCCAGCCCTGGGCGTGCACGAACTGCAGCGCCTGCAGCAGCTGGGCCAGGACCTCCTCCGTCAGCTCCGCCGAGGCGGCCCCGTTGTCCAGCAGCGCGGACTCCAGGGTTCCGCCGTGGACGAGCGGCATCGCGATGACCACGTGCGCGTCCTCCGCGGCCCACCCGTACGGGGCGAGCACGTGCGGATGGTCCAGCTTCACCGACTGCTCCCGGGCGAAGCGCAGCAGGTCCGCGGAGTCGCGCTGGCGCAGCACCTTGGCCGCGCACAGCTGCTGGAGGCGGCCGTCCCAGGCCCGCCAGACGGACCCGCTGCCGCCTCGGGCGATGGGGTCGATGAGGGTGTACCGACCGGCTATGGTGTCCGCCACGAGGTCCGGGGCCGCCTAGCTGCGCATGGCCCGGCGCGCGCTGTCCGTCCGCTGCCGCGCGTTGCCGATCCCGACCGAGGCGCCGAGCACGGTCAGGGAGCCGCTGGAGACGAGCACGGGGTTCAGCTCCACACGGGCGATCTCGGGGTGCCGGTCCTTGAGCAGCGCCACCCGGGAGACGAGGTCCTCGAGCCGCTCGACGTCCGCGGCGGGGACCCCCTGGTAGCCGAAGAGCTTGCGCGAGGCCTTGGGCTCGCGGACCATCCGCCGCACGTCCTGGTCGGTCAGCGGCGGCACCCGGTGGGCCCAGTCCTCGAGGAGGTTCACCGCGTCCCCCGTCATCCCGAACGAGAGCACGGGCCCGATGAGGGGGTCCTCGATGGCCCGGAGCACCACGGCCTGGCCCGTGGGCGCCATGGCCTGCACCTCCAGGTCGAAGGTGCCGAAGGGGGCGAGCGCGCGGTGCATGGTCCCGATGGCCGTGCGCAGCTGCGCGTCGTCCTGGATGTTGAGCTGAACGCCCCCCAGGTCCAGGCGGTGCCGGAGGTTGGGGTCGGTGGTCTTCAATGCCACGGGGTAGCCGAGCCGCTCGGCGGCGGCCAGGGCGTCCTCGGGGTCGGTGAACCGCTCGCTGGGCAGCAGCCCGATGCCGTAGGTCCCCAGCAGCTCCCGGGTCCGGTCCCCGTCCAGCTCGAGCAGCTCGTCGCCGGAGACCCGGGGCAGCACCGTCTCCACGAAGGTCTCGGCCGCCTCCGCGTCGATGCCCTTCGGCTCGGCGAGCCGGCCCTGGTCCTGGGCGCGCCACCGGGTGTAGTCCACCACTTTGGCGAGCGCGCGGAGGGCCGCCCCCGGGGAGTCGAAGCAGGGCACGTCCAGGCCGTCGTCGGCGTGGTGGAGGGCGGAGACCGCCCCGGGCTCGGTGCTGCCCGTGAAGACGACCACCACGGTCTTGCCGTGCTCCCGGCCCACGCGGCCCACGAGCTCGGCGACGCCCTCCGGCGTGGTGTCCGGGATCGGCATCAGCGTGATCACTGCTGCGTCGACGGCCGCGACGCCGAGGCTGCTGTCGACGGCCGCCCGGAGCGCCTCGAGGGCCTCCTCCCCGCCGTCCGCGGTCCGGACCCCCGCCTGGGTCGAGGCGACCTCGAGGCCCAGCTGCATGCACCGGTCCTCCATGAGCTGGCCCAGGGCCAGCGCGTTGGAGACGAGGGCCGTGCGCGGGCCCGCGGGAAGGGGCTGGCCGGCGAGGATGCCGGCGACGTCCATGAGGTGCTCGCTCGTGTCGGCCCGGATCACCCCCGCCTGCCGGAACATCGCGTCCAGGGCCCCCGGGGGCGCCTGGGTGGTGCGTCCCGTGTGACCGGGGGGCAGCCGCAGGCCGGTGACCTCGCTCTTGGCCACGATCACGGGCTTGGTCAGGGACAGCCGGCGGGCGATCCGGGAGAACTTGCGCGGGTTGCCCACGGACTGCAGGTAGAGCCCGCACGCGCGGGTCGCGGCGTCGTCCTCCCAGTACTGCATCATGTCGTTGCCGGAGACGTCCGCGCGGTTGCCGGCCGAGAGGTACGTGGACACGCCCACGTCGTGGCGCAGCGCGGCGGCGTTGAGCATCATGCCGATGGCCCCCGACTGGCTGAACAGCCCCAGCGCGCCCTCCCTCGGCGTCTCGGGGAGGATCGAGGCGTTGAAGCGGGACTCCGGGGACGTGCTGTAGATCCCGAGGCTCGCCGGGCCCACCACGCGCATCCCGTGGGAGCGCGCACGCCGGACGAGCTCGGTCTGCCGGGCCTGGCCCTCCGCGCCGGACTCGGCGTAGCCGCCCGTGACCACCACCACGGCGCGCACGCCCGCCGCACCGCACTGGTCCACGACGTCGGCCACCTGGTCGACGGGCACGGCGACCACGGCGAGGTCGACGCGCTCGGGGACCTCCCCGATCGAGGTGGCGTGGGTCATGCCCTCCCGCTCGAACGGCGTGGGGCTCACCCCGCTGAGCCGGCCGGCGAACCCGGAGGCGATCAGGTGCTCGACCAGCGCGTGCCCGGCGTGGCCGGGGTCCCTGGACGCCCCGATCACGGCGATGGAGGACGGGGAGAGGAGATCGGCCATGGACAGGGCCTCGGCCCGGTGCTCCCGCGCGGCCATCACGGCCAGCGACTTCTCGGTCGGGTCGATGTCGAAGCCGACCACCACCACGCCGTCGTCGAACTTGCGGGTGAGCTCGTAGCCCGCCTCCGCGAACACGCGGAGCATCTTGCGGTTCTCGGGCAGGACCTCCGCGGAGAAGTGGTCGATCCCGTTCTCGCGCGCGGCCGCGGCCAGGTGCTCGAGCAGGATCGAGCCGACGCCCCTCCCCTGGTGGGCGTCGGAGATCATGAACGCGACCTCGGCGTCGTCCGGCTCGTCCGTGCGGTCGTAGCGGCCCACGCCGATGATCCGGTCGCCCAGCAGCAGCACGAAGCAGACGCGGTCCCGGTGGTCCACGCGGGTGAACCGGTCCAGCTCACGGGCGGAGAGGGTCGGCTTGTAGGAGAAGAAGCGCAGGTAGATGGAGTTCTCGGACTGCGACTGGTGGAAGGCCAGGAGCGCGTCCCTGTCCTCCGGGGAGATCGGTCTCAGCTGCGCCGTCGCGCCGTCGCGCAGGATCACGTCGGCCTCCCAGTACTCGGGGTACCGTCCGGCTTCGTCCGTGTCCGTGTCCGCGGTCTCTGGAACCATAGACTTCAGGCTAGTAGACAAACCCGCACCGTCAACGGTGCGTCCCGGTGCGTCCCCGCACGATCTCGAACGCCGAATCCGCCGGGGCCGCCCCGGACCGACCCACGACCGAAGGACCCCCCGCTGTGATGGCTCGCCGCCGTGCGCCCTCCCGCCCGTCCGCCGAGGACGAGCTGCCCGCCGACTTCCGGGAGAACATCGTCGACATCGACGTGACCTCCGAGATGGAGACGAGCTTCCTCGAGTACTCGTACTCCGTGATCTACTCCCGCGCCCTGCCGGACGCCCGGGACGGGCTCAAGCCCGTCCAGCGCCGCATCCTGTTCATGATGAACCAGATGGGCCTGCGCCCGGACCGCGGCCACGTCAAGAGCGCGCGCGTCGTGGGAGAGGTGATGGGCAAGCTGCACCCGCACGGCGACTCCGCGATCTACGACGCGATGGTCCGTCTCGCCCAGTCCTTCGCGATGCGCCTGCCGCTCGTGGACGGGCACGGCAACTTCGGTTCCCTCGACGACGGCCCCGCCGCCTCCCGCTACACCGAGGCCCGGATGGCCCCGGCCGCTCTGGCGCTCACGGCCGACCTCGACGAGGACGTCGTCGACTTCGTGCCCAACTACGACAACCAGTTCACCCAGCCGGGCGTGCTGCCCGCGGCGTTCCCCAACCTGCTGGTCAACGGCTCCTCCGGCATCGCGGTGGGCATGGCCACGAACATGGCCCCGCACAACCTGCGGGAGGTCGTGGCGGGCGCCCGCCACCTCGTGGAGCACCCCGAGGCCACGCTCGAGGAGCTGATGCGCTTCGTCCCCGGCCCGGACCTGCCCTCGGGCGGGCGGATCGTGGGCCTGGACGGGATCCGGGACGCGTACCGGACCGGGCGGGGATCCTTCAAGACCCGCGCGAAGGTGTCGATCGAGCAGGTCACCCCGCGCAAGCAGGGCATCGTCGTCACCCAGCTGCCCTACATGGTGGGGCCCGAGAAGGTCACCGAGAAGATCAAGGAGGCGGCGCAGGCCAAGAAGCTGCAGGGCGTCTCCGACGTCGTGGACCTCACCGACCGCAAGAACGGCCTGCGGCTCGTCATCGAGATCAAGAACGGCTTCAACCCGCAGGCCGTCCTCCAGCAGCTGTACAAGTACACACCCATGGAGGACTCCTTCGGGATCAACAACGTGGCGCTCGTGGACGGACGGCCCCGCACCATGGGCCTCCTCGAGCTGCTGCGGGTCTACGTGGAGCACCGGCTGTCGGTGGTCCGGCGGCGCACCGGGTTCCGCCTGGGCAAACGGCGCGACCGCCTGCACCTGGTCGAGGGCCTGCTCGTGGCGATCGTCGACATCGACGAGGTCATCCAGATCATCCGCTCGTCCGACGAGACCGCCGTGGCCCGGGAACGGCTCATGGCCGTGTACGACCTCAGCCGCGTGCAGGCCGACCACATCCTCGAGCTGCGCCTGCGCCAGCTGACCAAGTACTCGCGGATCGAGCTCGAGAAGGAGCAGGAGGAGCTGCGCCGGGAGATCGCCGAGCTCGAGGAGACCCTGGCCTCCGACTCCCGGCTGCGGGCCCTGGTCTCCGCGGAGCTCGCGGAGGTCGCCGAGGTCCACGGCGACGACCGGCGCACCGAGCTGCTCGAGTCCGAGGCCCTGCCCGCGCCCGCCGCGGCGGCGGCCGCCCCCGCGCCGGGGAAGGCCTCGGGCGGCGGGCTCGCGCTCGAGATCGCCGACGACCCGTGCTGGGTCTTCCTGTCCACCTCGGGCCAGCTCGCCCGCACGCCCTCCCAGGTCCCGCTGCTGGACCCGCCGCGGCGGATCAAGCACGACGCCCTGGTCTCCTCGGTGCGGGCCACCGCCCGCGGGGAGATCGGGGCGGTGACGTCGACCGGGCGCATGCTGCGCGTCCAGGTGATGGACGTGCCCGTGCTGACCGCCTTCGAGGGCACCCCGAAGCTGGGCGACGGCGTCCCGGTCAAGGACTTCCTCACCCTCGGCCGCGGGGAGCGGCTCGTGGGGCTCGCGCCGCTCAACGCCGTGCTCGCCCTGGGCACCCGCAACGGCGTGGTCAAGCGCCTCAGCCCGGAGTACCCCCTCAACCGCGAGGAGTGGGAGGTCATCACGCTCAAGGACGGCGACGAGGTGGTCGGTCTGGCCGAGTCCGCCGCCGACGAGGACGCGCTGGTGTTCGTGACCCGCGACGGCAAGCTGCTGCACTTCGACGCCGGTGCCGTGCGGCCCCAGGGGCGCACCGCCGGCGGCGTCGCGGGGATCAAGCTGGTGGCGGGGGACGCCGTGGCCTTCTTCGGTGCCGTGCAGGCCGCGGACGAGACGCCCGTGGTCGTGACCCTCGCCCGCGCGGACGAGGTGCTGCCCGGCATGTCGCCGTACTCGGTGAAGGTCACCCCCTTCTCGGAGTACCCGCCCAAGGGCCGGGCCACCGGCGGGGTGCGGGCGCACCGCTTCCTCAAGGGAGAGACCGGCCTGTCCCTGGCCTGGGTGGGGCACGGTCCGGCCAAGGCCGTCTCCGCCACGGGCGTGGCCCGGGCCCTGCCCACCGAGCACGGCCGCCGGGACGGCTCGGGCGTGCCCACCGACCAGGTGATCGACGCGGTGGGTCCTGCCTACGGCTGAGCCTCAGCGGCGGGGTCCCAGCAGTCCCAGCTGCTCCACGGCCGCTCGCTCCTCCCCGAGCTCCCGGACGGAGCTGTCGATGCGGGAGCGCGAGAACTCGTCGAGCTCGAGGTCCGGGACGACCACGGCGCGCCCGTCCCGGCAGACGACCGGGAAGGAGCTGACGAGCCCCTCCGGCACGTCGTAGGAGCCGTCGGAGGCCACCGCCATGGACGTCCACGCGCCCTCCGCGGTGCCCAGGACCCAGTCGCGGACGTGGCACAGGGTCGCGTGCGCCGCGGAGGCCACCGACGAGCCGCCGCGCACGTCGATGATCTCCGCGCCGCGGCGCGCGACCCGGGGGATGAAGGTGCTGTCCACCCAGTCCAGGTCCAGGCTCTTCCCGGCCAGCACCTCGAGCGCCGGCCGGCCCCCGACGGTGGCGTGGGTCAGGTCGGGGTACTGGCTCGCGGAGTGGTTGCCCCACACGGCCACGCGCTCGATCTCGTCGACGCGCGCCCCGGTGGCCGCGGCCAGCTGGGCGAGCGCACGGTGGTGGTCGAGCCGGGTCAGGGCGGTGAACCGCTCGCGCGGGACGTCCGGGGCGTGCGAGGCGGCGATGTACGCGTTGGTGTTGGCGGGGTTGCCGACCACGACGGCCCGGAAGTCCTCGGCCGCCCCACGGTTGACGGCCCGCCCCTGGACCGAGAAGATCCCGGCGTTGGCCTCGAGCAGATCGGCGCGCTCCATGCCCTGGGACCGGGGACGGGCCCCGATCAGCAGTCCCACCGAGGCGCCGTCGAAGGCGGCGTCCGCGTCCTCGAAGACCTCCACGCCGTCGAGCAGCGGGAACGCCCCGTCCTGCAGCTCCAGGGCCGTGCCCTCCGCGGCCCGTCGCGCCTGTGGCAGCTCGAGCAGGTGCAGACGGACGGGGGTGCCGGGCCCGAGGAGGTCGCCCGCCGCGGCCCGGAAGACGGTGGCGTAGCCGATCTGGCCCGCGGCACCGCTCACGGTGACGGTGACCGGGCGGGGCCGGCCGGTGGCGGGGGACGGTGGGTGCGGGCCGGAGGCGGTCATGCTGGGTCCTTCCTCGGGGACGGTCGCTCGTCCCTGCCCAGCGTAGCGGCCGGGGGCGCCGCACCGGCCCCGGCCCGGCGGCCCCCGGAGCCGTCAGGCGTCGATGCGCTCCTGGTCCAGGTGCGTGGCGCCCTCGATGATGAAGTCCTTGCGGGGGGCCACCTCGGAGCCCATGAGCAGGGAGAAGGCGTGCTCGGCGGCTTCCGCGTCCTCGACCCGGATCCGGCGCAGCATCCGGTGCCGGACGTCCATGGTCGTCTCCGCGAGCTGGTCCGCGTCCATCTCGCCCAGGCCCTTGTAGCGCTGGATCGGCTCCTTGTACCGCCGCCCCTCCGCCTCGAGCCGGGCGAGCAGGTCCGCGAGCTCGCGCTCGGAGTACGTGTAGACCATCTCGTTGGCCGTACTGCCCGCGTTGACGATCTCGACCCGGTGCAGCGGGGGCACCGCCGCGTAGACCCGCCCGGCCTCCACGAGGGGACGCATGTAGCGGTAGAACAGCGTGAGCAGCAGGGTGCGGATGTGCGCGCCGTCGACGTCGGCGTCCGTCATCATGATGACCTTGCCGTATCGGGCGGCGGTGAGGTCGAAGCTGCGCCCCGAGCCCGCCCCGATGACCTGGATGAGCGCGGCGCACTCCGTGTTGGCGAGCATGTCGGTGATGGACGCCTTCTGCACGTTGAGGATCTTGCCGCGGATCGGCAGCAGCGCCTGGTAGTTCGACGACCGGGCCAGCCGCGCCGTGCCGAGGGCGGAGTCCCCCTCCACGATGAACAGCTCGGAGCGCTCCACGTCGTCGGAGCGGCACTCGACGAGCTTGGCCGGCATCGAGGAGGTCTCCAGGGCGTTCTTGCGCCGCTGGGTCTCCTTGTGCACCCGCGCGGAGATGCGGGACTTCATCTCCGCCACGACCTTCTCCAGCAGCTGCCCGGCCTGCTGCTTGTCGTGGCGGCCGGTGGCCGTGAGCTTGGCGGTCAGCTCCTTCTCGATCACCCGGCTCACGATCTGGCGCACGGCCGGGGTGCCCAGGACCTCCTTGGTCTGGCCCTCGAACTGCGGCTCGGCCAGCCGCACCGTGAGCACGGCCGTGAGACCGGCGAGGACGTCGTCCTTCTCGATCTTGTCGCTGCCGGCCTTGAGCTTGCGGGCGTTGGCCTCGATCTGCTTCCGGAACGTCTTCAGCAGGGCCGCCTCGAAACCGGCCTGGTGGGTGCCGCCCTTGGGGGTCGCGATGATGTTGACGAACGAGCGCAGCGACGTGTCGTAGCCGATGCCCCAGCGCAGGGCGACGTCGACCTCGCACGTGCGGTCCAGCTCCGTGAGCTTGGACCGGCCGTTCTCGTCCAGGACCGGGACGTTCTCCTTGAACCGGCCCTCCCCCTGGAACCGCCACACGTCGGTGACGGAGCTGTCCGCGGAGAGGTACTCCACGAACTCGGAGATCCCGCCGTCGTGCTGGAACACCTCCTCGTGGGTCCCGAACTCCCCCGGCGTGCCGGGCAGGCCCCGCTGGTCGCGCACGGTGATGCGCAGGCCCGGGATCAGGAACGAGGTCTGCCGGGCGCGCTTGGCGAGCTCCTCGTAGCTGAACCTGGCGTCCGTCGTGAAGATCTGCTCGTCCGCCCAGTACCGGATCCGGGTCCCGGTGACACCGCGCTTGGCCTTGCCGACGACGTCGAGCACCGATCCCTCCACGAACGGCTCGAAGCGGGCGTGCGGGGAGGGCCTGCCCTGGTCGACGAAGCGTCCCGGCTCGCCGTGCCGGAAGGACATCTGGTAGGTCTTCCCGCCGCGGTCCACCTGGACGTCCAGGCGCGCGGAGAGCGCGTTGACCACAGAGGCGCCCACGCCGTGCAGGCCACCGGACGCGCTGTAGGAGCCGCCGCCGAACTTCCCGCCCGCGTGCAGCTTGGTGAAGACGACTTCCACGCCGGTCAGCCCGGTGCGCGGCTCGAGGTCGATGGGGATGCCGCGGCCGTCGTCGTGGACCTCCACGGCGCCGTCGGCGTGCAGCACCACCGTGATCTGGTGGCCGAAGCCGGCGAGCGCCTCGTCCACGGAGTTGTCGATGATCTCCCACATGCAGTGCATCAGCCCGCGGGAGTCGGTGGAGCCGATGTACATGCCCGGCCGCTTCCGGACGGCCTCGAGGCCCTCGAGGACGGAGAGGTGGCGGGCGTTGTACTCGGAACGGGACGGTGTCACGGGGATACGACTCCTGGGGGACGGCGGGATTCCCCACCACTGTAGTCCGGGCGGCGGACACCGCAGTCCCGGTGCGGCGCTCCGCCGCCCGGTCACCGTGACCTACGCCCGGGGCGAAAAACGTCCTCCGCCGGAATCGAATGTCCGACGGGCGTGGTTGTATATAGCAGTACCCCGATGCGTCCACGAGACCCGGGTACCCGCACCGGCGGCCCCGTGCCCCGTGCAACGCGTACGACCCAGGAGGAGGATCCCGTGAACGCAACATTGGAGAGCCGAGAACTCAATGCGACCGACCGCTGCGACGCGTGCGGCGCCCAGGCCTACGTCCGAGTGGTCCTCGAGTCGACGGGCGGTGAGCTTCTCTTCTGCGCTCACCACGCGCGCAAGAACGAGCAGAAGCTGCGGCCGCTGGCCGCGACCTGGCAGGACGAGACCGAGCGCATCGGTTCCTGACCCGGACGCCCACGACGGGCGGTCGACGCGCGGAGGGC
>NZ_JBISWK010000104.1:0-5893 GCF_044462205.1 Kocuria rhizosphaericola
CCGCGCGTCCCACGTGCCGTCCCCGCGACCTGCCCCGGGGCTCGGGGTCACGCCGCCGGGGACGGGCCGCGGCTCCGGTCGTCGGGGTCCCGTGTCCGGACCGGGCCCGGGCACAGGACGCCGACGGTCAGTCGAGGTAGTCGCGCAGAACCTGCGAGCGGGACGGGTGGCGCAGCTTGGACATCGTCTTGGACTCTATCTGCCGGATGCGCTCCCGGGTCACGCCGTAGACCTTGCCGATCTCGTCGAGGGTCTTGGGCTGGCCGTCGGTCAGGCCGAAGCGCATCGCCACGACGCCCGCCTCCCGCTCGGAGAGGGTGTCCAGGACCGAGTGCAGCTGCTCCTGCAGGAGCGTGAAGCTCACGGCGTCCGCGGGGACCACGGCCTCCGAGTCCTCGATCAGGTCGCCGAACTCCGAGTCGCCGTCCTCGCCCAGCGGGGTGTGCAGGGAGATCGGCTCACGGCCGTACTTCTGGACCTCGACGACCTTCTCGGGCGTCATGTCGAGCTCGTTGGCCAGTTCCTCCGGAGTGGGCTCCCGGCCCAGGTCCTGGAGCATCTGCCGCTGGACGCGGGCGAGCTTGTTGATGACCTCCACCATGTGCACCGGGATGCGGATGGTGCGGGCCTGGTCCGCCATGGCGCGGGTGATGGCCTGGCGGATCCACCACGTGGCGTACGTGGAGAACTTGAAGCCCTTGGTGTAGTCGAACTTCTCGACCGCGCGGATCAGACCGAGGTTGCCCTCCTGGATGAGGTCCAGGAAGAGCATGCCGCGACCGGTGTAGCGCTTCGCGAGCGAGACGACCAGGCGCAGGTTGGCCTCGAGCAGGTGGTTCTTGGCGCGCTTTCCGTCGTGGATGACCCAGCGCAGCTCCTTGCGGGTCTGCGGGTCCAGGGAGTCCTTCCCGTCCGCGAGCTTGTGCTCGGCGTACAGGCCGGCCTCGATCCGCAGGGCCAGGTCCACCTCCTGCTCCGCGTTCAGCAGCGCGACCTTGCCGATCTGCTTGAGGTAGTCCTTGACCGGGTCGGCGGTGGCCCCGGCGGAGACGACCTGCTGGGCCGGGGCGTCGTCGTCGTCGTTCGCGGTGATGACGAAGCCGGAGGTCTTCTCGTCCTTGGGCGCCGGCGCGGCGGCCGCCTCCTCGGGCGCGGCCTCCTCCTCGGTCTCCTCGTCCTCGTCCACCTCGGGGTCGACCACCCCGGCCACGTCGGTCAGGGTCGTCTCGATGTCGGCGTCGTCGGTGACGACGACGTCCTCCTCGGGCCCCCCGGCGACGTCCTGGGCCTCCTTGGTCGTCGGGGCCGCCGTCTTCTGGCGGCCCGTGGCCTTCGGCGCCGCGGGCGCCTTGCTCGCGGCGGTCCTGGTCGCGGTGGACTTGCCGGCCGTGGACTTCGTGGAACTGGCCGCGGCGGCGCTCTTCGGCGCGCCGGACCGCGCGGCGGTGGACTTCGCCGCCGTGGTCTTCTTCGCGGCCACGGTCTTCTTGGTCGCGGTCGACTTCGCAGCGGCGGTCTTCGCCCGCGGCGACGCGCCCGTGGTCCCGGACGGCGACCGAGCGTCCCCGGTGCCCGGGGCCTCGGCGGCGGTGTCCGTCGTCTTCTTGCTGGCGGCAGGTGACACTGAGAGCCTTTCGTTGAGCGGTCACGGCGTCCGCCCTCGGGGCAACACGCCTATGACCCTGTCAAGTCCGTGCGCCGGGCAGTGTCCGGCGCGGCGGGCTTGAAGGGTCCTGACAGCCGGAACCACGCATGCGCGGGATTTGTTCCCGCTCTGCCGACCGGACCCGAAAAAGTCCGGAACCCGGGGCTCAGGCGTGCCAGGCGGTGGCACGGTCCCGGGCCCAGAGGGGCACGGGCCGGGCGTCGGCGAGGCGCAGCACGCGCAGCGCGGAGGGGTGACCGGGGACCAGGGCGGTCGCCCGGCGCACGAAGTGCGCGGTGTGGGAACCGCGTGCCCGGAAACGGTTGAGCTGCGCCAGCTGCACGAGCACGCCCGCGAGCACGGTCCGCCCCCGCGCCTCGTCCGGCCCGTCCTGTCCGGGGTCCTCGGCCGCTCCCCCCGCCGGCCGCGGGCCCGTGGGCGCCGTCGGCTCGGCCTCCTCGGCGGACTCCGGGTGCTCGGTGGGCTCCAGGAGCCAGCCGAGCACCTGCAGCACCCGGTAGAGGGTGTCGAGCAGCGCCCAGTGCGGGGCGTCCGCCCACTCGCCGGCGAGCACGCGGGAGAGCCGGACGAGCTCCCCCGCGTCGGGCGCGGGCACCGGGGCGGCACCAGGGCCGGGCGTCCGCCCGGTGTGCCCGGCCGGCGGTCGCAGGGGCACCGGTGGCAGGCCCGAGGGGGCCGGTGCGAGGGTGGGCCCGATCGGGACGCCGTCGGCGCCGGCCTCCGGGTCGTCGACGTCGTCGCACAGCTCGGCCCACATCGCGGCGGCCGCGAGGACGCCCTCGAGGTCGTCCGTGGCGCAGACCACGAGGAGCAGGTCGGCGAGCACGGGGTCGACCAGGCTCGCCGCCAGATGGCCGAGCAGGTCGTCGTCGTGGCCGAGCACCGCCGGCACCGGGTCCTCGGGCGAGTCCCGGACCGCGGCGAGGACGTCGGCCCAGACGGACAGCGCCGGCACGAGGCGGTCGAGGTGGTGCCAGGTCCCCTCCCCGGCCCGCGCCCAGCGGACCGCGGCGCGGCCGGTGCCACGGGCGGTGCCGGCGGGCAGCGCCCCGTACTCGTGGTCCATGGCGAGCCGCGGGGCGGCCGCGTAGGAGCTTCCCGAGGCCACGAGCGCGGCGTTGACGGCGCTGTCCGCGATGCCGGTGACGTCCTGGACGTCCGCCGGGTCCTCGGCCGGCCACCAGCGGTCGCCGGCCACGATCCAGCGCGCCGCCACGGCCCGCCCAGCGCGCCGGGCGGCCTCGTCCACGAGTGCGAGCACGCCTTCCACCTCGGCGGGCGGGACGGGCGGATCCCCGGCGGACGGCGACGTGTACACGATCACGAAGATCCGGTCGCTCAGGGCGTCGTGGCCCACGAGGTCGGCGAGCTCGGCGACGAACGCCTCCTGGAGGCCCTCGTCGGGCGGGCCGCCCGGGAGGTCCACCCGCACGCACGCCCCCGCCGTTCCATTGCCGGCGGCGAACAGGACCAGGGAGTCGGCGGGCCAGTAGCCGAGGGTGTGCGGCACGACGGCGAGCAGGTCGGCCGCGCACCGGACGACGGGGACGAAGGGATCTCCGATGGGGTGCTGTCTCATGTGCCCAGCCTGGGCTCTCCCGGGCCGGGGGTGCCGGTGCGCTCCCGGCCTGTGGACCGCAGGCGGGGCCGGGGCCCGATTCGCGGCACGGTGCAGTGCCGACGGGACCGGTCAGGCGGCGTCCTGACCGTGCCGCCGGCGCACCCGCCGGGCGGTGGCCAGCACGCCCGCGGTGCCCGCCGCCGCGATCAGGAACTGCGCCGCGATCGCCAGCCGGAAGGCGTCGGGGGCGTACAGCTCGTCGCGGAAGCCCGCGGCGTGCAGCACGTCGAGGACGAAGCCGGTGACGAAGATGGCCAGCACGGAGGCGGTGAAGCCGCCCACGTTGACGATGCCCGTGGCGGTGCCCGTGCGGCGTGCCGGGTTGAAGCTGCGGGTGATGTCGAAGGCGATCATGGACGCCGGCATGCTGATCGCGATGAGACACACGGCGGCCAGCACGACCGGGACGGGCGCCGTTCCCGGCCAGACCAGCAGCACGGTCCACGCCGAGAAGATGACGGCGGTGACCCCCAGGGACAGCCGCACCCGGCGGTGCGGGCGGCGGGCGGTGAGCCCGCCCAGGCCGAGTGCCACGGCCAGGTTGGTCAGCACGAAGGAGGTCATCACGAGGGAGACCGTGGTGTCGGACAGGCCCTGGGCGTACTCCAGGTAGGGATAGCCCCACATGAGCACGAACGTGTTGCCCGCGAACTGGGTGGTGAAGTGCACCCAGAAGCCGAGCCGGGTCCCGGGCTCGGCCACGCTCTCCCGGAGCACCTGGCCGGTGCGCCGCAGGCCGAGCTCCCGGTTCAGGACCTCCACCCCGGGGGGCGCGTTGCGCAGCAGGGCCGCGGCGAGCACGGCGGCGAGCAGCGCGAGGGAGGCCAGCGTCATGAAGGACGGGAACCACCCGGTCAGCTCGAGCAGCCAGGCGAACGGGATGACGGAGATGAGCTGGCCGAGGTTGCCGACCACGCCCAGGAACTGGGTCAGCGGTGGCACGCGCAGCGCGGAGAACCAGGCGGGGATCAGGCGCATCACGCACACGAACGTGGCGGCGTCCCCCGCGCCCACGAGCACCCGTCCGGCCACGCCCTCGCCGACCGTGTCGGCCAGGGCCAGCTGCACCTGCCCGGCCGTCATGAGCAGCGCCCCGGCGGCGACCATGACGCGGGAGCCGAACCGGTCCACGAGCACGCCCACGGGGATCTGCAGCCCCGCGTAGACGAGGACCTGCATGAGCGAGAACATCGACAGCGCCGACGCCGCGGTGCCGAAGCGCTCGGCCGCGTCGACCGACGCGACGCCGAAGCTGGTGCGCTGGGCCACGGCGCTGAAGTAGGCGAAGGTGCCGATCGCGAAGACCAGGTAGGCGCGGCGGGAGTCCTTGCCGGGCTCGTGGGCCCGGTACCGGTCGGACGGCATGCACTTCGCTCTCGGGGGGACTGGGCCGGGACGGGTCCCGGGGCTGCGGGGCCACCCCGGGACGACGCCGGGCCGGCCGCGCGCCGGGCGGGCTCAGTCCTGCTCGTCCTCCTGGGCGGCGAGGAAGGCCTCGGCCGCGGCGCCGATCTCGTCGGCGTCGGGGAGCTCGGACTCGTCCCCCACCAGCAGGGAGCGCGGCACCGAGGCGTCGACGACGTCATCGTAGCGCTGTTCCAGTCCTGCCACGACCGCCTGCACCTCGGGCGACGCGCCGACCTGCTGGTCGATCTGCTGCTCGATCTCGCGGGCCGCCTCGCGCAGCTCGTCCGAGGGCAGGTTCAGCGACGTCACGGCGCTGACGTGCTCGAGGGCGGCCACGGCGGCGTGCGGCAGGTGCGCCTCGGCCAGGTACTGCGGGACGTGCACGGTGAAGCCGATGTTGTCGATCCCCGCCTCGCCCAGACGGATCTCGAGGAGCTGGGCGGCCGACGAGCTCATCTCCACGACCGGCTTCCACGCGTGCTCGGCGGGCAGCAGGTCGGCCCGGTTGCCGTGCACCGAGACGATGAACGGACGGGTGTGCGGAACGGGCATCGGGATCCCCGAGACGATCGCGACGAGGGACACGTCCATCCGGCGGGCCAGGCCCACCACGGCCTCCGTGAACCGGTTCCACTGCAGGTCCGGCTCGGGGCCCGTGAGCAGCGCGAAGCTGCGCCCCAGGCCGTCCGTGACCAGCCGGAGGGACAGCTCGGGGTTCTGGAAGCCCTCGAAGTGGTCCTCCGCGAAGGTCACGTGCGGACGGCGGGCGCGGTAGTCGTAGAGCTGGTCCAGGTCGAAACGGGCCACGACCTCGTGCGGCAGGGCCTCCGTGATGGTGTGCTCGATCTGCACGGCCACGTGCCCCGCCTCCGCGTAGCCGGACAGGGCGACGATCAGCGGCAGGCCACGAACCCGGGCGTCCTCGAGCAGAGCGGGATTGCTCAGGTACAGCGAGGTGGGGTCCAGCACAGCTCTTCCTCCTGGGGTGGGTCGTTTCCGGGCGTCCGTGGGGAGGCCGGTGCGGGGCACGCCGGCGGTGGAGCGCCCGGATCATGTCAACCGTCCGCGGGCACCGCGTTATTCCCCGCGCCGTTCCCCGGCGCGCCACCGGGCGCCCGCCCGCGCCCCCGGCCCGGCGGCGCAACGGCCGGGGATAGGATCGACAGCACGCCTGCCGGCGGGGCCGGGCCGCCGGGAAG
>NZ_JBISWK010000105.1:0-3943 GCF_044462205.1 Kocuria rhizosphaericola
CCCCGCCGGTCCAGACCTCAGCGAAAGGACGATCCATGCCCGACGTACAGGACCTGCTCGAGCCCCGGGGCATCGAGCTCACCGCCACCCACAAGGCCCTGGGCCGGACGCCGGCCCACGCGCTCGTGCTCGCCGTGGAGAAGGGACGGGAGGGCGACGGCTCGGGCCGGGTCGTGCTCCCCGCCGGGGAGCAGCGCAAGCTCGCCCCCGTGGTGGACGCCGCGGCCGCGCTGCGCGTGAAGGGCGCCGCCGACGAGGTGACCGTGCTGCCGGCCCCGTCCGGGCTCCCCTTCACCGTGGTGGTCCTCACGGGGATCGGCGTCCTGCCCGAGGAGACCGCCGAACGCTCCGAGGCGCTGCGCCGGGCCGCGGGTGCGGCCGTGCGACGGCTCGCCGGGACCGACTCCGCGGTGCTCGCCCTGCCCGTGACGACCGAGGAGGACGCCGCGGCCGTCGCCGAGGGCGCCGCTCTCGGCGCCTTCGCCTTCGCGCACCAGCGGGCGGCGACCGCCGGCAGCGTGCAGGCCCCGCTGGTCTCCGCCGTCGTGCACGCCCCCGCTGTGGCGCGTGCCGCGCTGGGCCGGTGCCTCGACCGCGCCGCCGCCCTCGGGCGGGGCGTCAGGGCCGCCCGCACCCTCGTGGACCTCTCCCCCAACGTCATGTACCCGGAGGCCGTGGCGGACTACGCCCGCCAGGCCGTCAAGGGCACGAAGGTCTCCGTGAGCGTGCTCGCCGAGAAGGAGCTCGCCAAGGGCGGCTACGGAGGCCTCCTGGGCGTGGGACAGGGCTCCGTGCACGGTCCGCGCCTCGTCAGGCTGGAGTACGCCCCGGCGCGCGCCACCAAGCACTACGCCTACGTGGGCAAGGGCATCACCTTCGACTCCGGCGGGCTCTCCCTCAAGCCCCCGGCCTCGATGATGACCATGAAGTCGGACATGGCCGGCGCGGCCGCCGTCCTCGCGGCCGTCCTCACCGCCGCCGAGCTCGGACTGCCCGTGAAGGTCACCGGCTGGCTGTGCCTGGCCGAGAACCTGCCCTCGTCCACGGCGACCCGCCCCGGCGACGTCATCACCATCCGCGGCGGCCGGACGGTCGAGGTGCTCAACACCGACGCCGAGGGGCGCCTCGTGCTGGCCGACGGCCTGGTCGCCGCGTGCGAGGAGCGCCCGGACGCCGTCGTCGACATCGCCACGCTGACCGGTGCGCAGATGGTGGCCCTGGGCGCCCGGACCTTCGGGATCATGGGCGACGACGCGCTGCGCGCCGCCGTGGCCGAGGCCGCCCGCGGGGCCGGGGAGGACGGCTGGCCCATGCCGCTGCCCGAGCACCTGCGCCCGTCCCTGGACTCCAAGGTCGCCGACCTCAAGAACATCGGGGACAAGAACGGCGGGATGCTCGTCGCCGCGATCTTCCTGCGGGAGTTCGTCGGCGGCGACGACGGCGCACGGGTGCCGTGGGCGCACGTGGACATCGCCGGGCCTTCCTTCAACGAGGGATCGCCCTACGGCTACACCCCGGCCGAGGGCACGGGCGCGGGCGTGCGCACGCTCGTGCGGCTGCTCGAGGACGCGGCCGCCGACCGCCGCTGAGCTCCCACGACACCCCTGCGCCGGAGAGAGCGCCCGCCTGGTCGCTCCCTCCGGCGTAGGGCTAAGGTATGTACGAAACGAACCCGTCACGGGACGGGTGCGACCCACCCGGAACGACGTCAACGCACAAGGGAGCCAAACACGTGGCCGACAACGAATTCGACATCCTCGTCCTCGGCGGAGGGAGCGCCGGCTACGCCGCCGCGCTGCGGGCCGTCCAGCTCGGCTTCACCGTGGCACTGGTCGAGAAGAACAAGCTCGGGGGCACGTGTCTCCACTGGGGCTGCATCCCGACCAAGGCCTACCTGCACTCCGCCGAGCTGGCCGAGGACGCCCGCGAGAGCTCCAAGTACGGGATCCACACCACGCTGGACTCCATCGACATGGCGGCCGTGCGGGAGTACAAGGACAAGATCGTCGCCGGCAAGTTCAAGGGCCTCACCGGTCTGATGAAGATGCGCAAGATCGAGGTCGTCGAGGGCGTCGGCAAGCTCACGGGCGAGAACACCGTCGAGGTCGACGGCACCACCTACACCGGCAAGCACATCGTGCTGGCCTCCGGCTCGATCTCCAAGACCCTGGGCGTCGAGATCGGCGGGCGGATCATGACCTCGACCGAGGCGCTGGAGATCGACTTCGTGCCCAAGAGCGCGATCGTCCTCGGCGGCGGCGTGATCGGCTGCGAGTTCGCCTCCATGTGGAAGTCCTTCGGCGTGGACGTCACCGTCATCGAGGGCCTCCCCCACCTGGTCGCCAACGAGGACCCGTCGATCGTCAAGACCCTCGAGCGGGAGTTCAAGAAGCGCGGCATCAAGTCGAACCTCGGCACCTTCTTCGAGAAGGTCGAGCAGGACGACGACGGCGCGAAGGTCACCCTGGCCGACGGCAAGGTCTTCGAGGCCGACATCGTCCTGGTCGCCGTGGGCCGCGGCCCCAACACCGCCGACATGGGCTACGAGGAGCAGGGCATCCCCATGGACCGCGGCTTCGTCACCCCGGACGAGCGCCTGCACACGGGCGTCGGCAACATCTACGCGATCGGCGACATCGTCCCCGGCGTCCAGCTCGCCCACCGCGGGTACCAGCAGGGCCGTTTCGTGGCCGAGGAGATCGCCGGCCTGAACCCGCCGGTCGTCGCGGACGTCAACATCCCCAAGGTGACCTTCACCGAACCGGAGATCGCCTCCGTGGGCTACAACGAGCCGCAGGCGAAGGAGAAGTTCGGCGAGGACAACGTCGAGGTCGCCGAGTACAACCTCGCCGGCAACGGCAAGAGCTCGATCCTGGGCACCGGTGGCATGATCAAGCTCGTGCGCGAGAAGGACGGGCCGATCATCGGCTTCCACGCCATCGGCAAGCGCATCAGCGAGCAGATGGGCGAGGGCCAGCTCATCGTCAACTGGGAGGCCTACCCCGAGGACGTCGCCGCGTTCGTGCACGCGCACCCCACCCAGAACGAGGCCATCGGCGAGGCCGCCATGGCACTCGCAGGAACCCCGTTGCACGGCTGACCGCGCCGAGGCCCCGCCCCGCCGGGCGGGGCCTCCCAGTACCCCGGCACCGGGCCGGCGCCCGGAACGCACCATCGAAGGCACCATCGAAGGCACCGAAAGAGAGACGGTCGGACCATGTCAGAAACCGTAAACCTGCCCGCACTGGGCGAATCCGTGACCGAGGGCACCGTGACCCGGTGGCTCAAGCAGGTCGGTGACGAGGTCGCCGTCGACGAGCCCCTGGTCGAGGTCTCCACCGACAAGGTCGACACCGAGATCCCCTCCCCCGTCGCGGGCGTGATCGAGGAGATCCTCGTCGAGGAGGACGAGGACGTCGAGGTCGGCGCGCCGCTGGTCGTCATCGGTGACGGCTCGGGCTCCGGGTCCGAGGGCGGATCCGGCCAGGACGAGGCCTCCGCGGAGGAGGCCGAGGACGCCGCGACCGAGGCGGAGACCCCCGAGGCGACCGACGAGGCCGCCGAGCAGGAGTCCTCCGGCGAGGAGTCCTCCGGTGAGGAGCAGGCCCCGCAGGCCGAGGCCCAGCAGACGGGCGAGGGCAGCGAGATCACCCTGCCCGCCCTGGGCGAGTCCGTGACCGAGGGCACCGTGACCCGGTGGCTCAAGCAGGTCGGTGACGAGGTCGCCGTCGACGAGCCGCTGCTGGAGGTCTCCACCGACAAGGTCGACACCGAGGTCCCCTCCCCCGTGGCCGGGACCCTGCTGGAGATCCGCGTGCAGGAGGACGAGGACGCCGAGGTCGGCCAGGTCCTGGCGATCATCGGCTCCGGCTCCGCCCCCTCCGGGGACGAGCCCGCCGACAAGCCGGCGGAGAAGCCCGCCGAGGACTCCTCCGCGGAGGAG
>NZ_JBISWK010000106.1:0-12076 GCF_044462205.1 Kocuria rhizosphaericola
GGCGCGCCGGCCGCGGCTGAGCCGGGAGGTGGTGCTCACCGCGGCCCTGGCCCTGGTGGACGCCGAGGGCCTGGAGGCCCTCACGATGCGCCGGTTGGGCAACGAGCTGGGCCGGGATCCCATGGGCCTGTACCGCTATGCGAAGAACCGGGCGGATCTGCTGGACGGGATCACCGAGCTGGTGCTGGACCAGCTGGTCATTCCCACCGACGGGGCGGACTGGCAGGAGCAGCTGCGCGCCACCGCCCACGACTTCCGCGACCTGGCACTGGCCCACCCGCACGTGGTGCCGCTGCTGGTGACCCGGCCGCTGTCCACCCCGCTCGGGTTGCGGCCGCTGGGCACCCTGCGGCCCCTGGAGAACATCCTGGCCCTGCTCATCGACGCCGGCTTCGCCCCGGCCGATGCCCTGCACGTCTACCGGGCCTACTACGGGTTCCTCTACGGGCACATCCTCAACGAGCTCCAGGAGATCGTCGTGGACGCGGAGGAGAACGAGTCCCTGCTGCGCCTGGGCCTGCACCGGCTGCCCGCGCGCCAGTTCCCCCTCCTGCGCGCCATGGCCCCGATCCTGGCCGACTACGACGGGGCCGGTGAACTCGACCAGGGCATCACCATCCTGCTGGGCGGTCTCCTCGCCCAGCTGCACCCCGCTCCGGCCGCACCCGGCAGCGCCCCGACCGCGACGTCCCAGGACACCGCCGGGGCAGTCGCGGGCGGCCCGACACATGCCGACCAGCTCGATGCCTCACCCCTGAGACCTGACCCGCTTGCTCCCTGACCTGTTCGAACCGTTGCCTCCAGGAGTTCCCATGACCACCATCGCCTCAGAGCCCACCGGCCACAATGATTCCCGGACTCCGCCCGTGCCCCATGCCGTCCTGCCCGCCCCGGGCATGACCCAGGGACCCCGGCGGACACCGGGCAGCCGCCTGGGCCCGACCGAGGACTTCCCGGAGGACCTGGCCGGACTGGGCATGGGCGACCTGCAGGTGCTGCACTCGAGGATCACCCGCCAGCTCGACCACGACTACCTCACCGACCCCGCCGGGCCCCATGTCTCGACCATGGACCGGTGCTGTGAGTTGACCGCCGAACTGGATGCCCGCGACGGCGCATGAGACCGCAGGACCCAGCACGAGCCCTGACCGACAGGCACACCATGAACACCGCCCACGCCCCAGAACCCACCGACACCACGGCTCCCCCCGTCCGCCGGTTCGACACCATCTGCCTGATCTTCAATCCGCACAGCACCGGGGACGCCCCCGAACTGGCCGCGAAGCTGCGCGAGCAGCTGATTCAGCACCTGCCTGACACCCCGGAGATCCGCATGCTCCCGACCGAGCACGCCGGGCACGCCGTGGACCTGGCCCGAGAGGCCGCCGGCACCCCCAACACCCTGATCGTCTCGGTCAGCGGCGACGGGGGCTACCACGAGATCGTCAACGGCGTCATGGCCGCCGGGACCACCGACACCGTGTGCGCGGTGCTGCCCGCCGGCAACGCCAACGACCACCAGCGCACCGCCGCCCGACAACCCCTGGCCCAGGCCATCGCCGAAGGCCGGGTGCGGCAGATGGACCTGCTCCACCTGTCCACCGGGGCCGGACCCGGGGCCCAGGCCGTCCACGCCCACTCCTACATCGGCTTCGGACTGACCCCGGTGGTGGCCCTCGACCTGGAGAAGGGCAACAAAGGGGCCTTCAAGGAAATGGTGTCGGTGGTGCGGACCTTCGCCCGGTTCCGGCCCTTCCGCATCCAGCACACCGACGGCACCCGGCAGAACATCGACAGTCTCCTCTTCGCCAACATCCCCCGGATGGCCAAGCACGCCATCCTCAGTGAAGCTCAGGACCGCCCGGCCGACGGGCGCTTCGAGGTGATCCTCTTCCCGCACACCGCCAAGTGGCGCGTGCTGCTCAAGGCCGCCCGCGCTGCCACCACCGGGCTGGGGAACCAGCCCAGCGTGGCCCGCTACGAGTTCACCGCCCTCAAGCCGATGCCCTACCAGCTCGACGGGGAGGTCCGCTCCGTCCCCGCCCGCACCAGGGTGCGCGTCGAGTCCGCCCCCTCGGCCCTGACCGTCATCGGCTGACCGGCGCCCGCGCAAAGGGCGAGCCCGGACCGGAGGCCGGGCGACGTCCTCGCCGAACGTCCCGCGCTACTGGCCGATCCGGTGGCTGACGACCTGTTCGTGGAAACCTGTCGCCGTCACGGTGGTCCCGGTTACTCCTCGTCCGTGGCGATCGCGCGAGGTATCGTCCCCGGCGCTTGAGAGGAAGAATGGTGGTCTCGGCAGGTGGTGGGCTTGCCCGAGAAGCGAGCCCTTTCAGGGGCTGAAGAGCTTGCCGGAGGAGAGCTGATGGAACCGGATCCGGCGAGAGCCGAACTCAGTGCGGCGCTGGCCCGCGTCCAGGACGTGTTCGTAGAGGCCGGAACAGTCGCCGAGGCGGTGTGCCGGCTCGTGGAGCTGGCCCGAGAGCTGACCCCCCAGGCGGCCGGGGCCGGCATCAGCGTCGTCGACGAAGACGGAGCCTGCACCACTGTCGCGGCCACGGACCCGGCAGTGACCGAGGCCGATGCGCTGCAGTTCGAGTTCGGGACCGGTCCGTCCCTGCGCGCCTGGGACACGGTGAGCCCCCAGTACGTGCCCGACACCACCACCGACCCACGGTGGCCCGAATGGGGCCGGACCGTGGCCGAGGCGGGGATCCGTTCGGTGCTCACCGTCCCGCTCGTGGTAGAGGGTCAGGAGATCGGGGCACTGGAGGTCTACGCGACCGAGCCCCACGCCTTCACCGAGCACGAGGAACACCTGCTGAGCCTGCTCGCCGGCCCCGTCGCCGTGCTGCTGGGGGCCGACGACACGCGGCGGCACCAGACCTCCCGCCCGGACGCCCTGCAGGAGGCCGTAACGGACCGGGATCGGATCGAACGCGCCGTGGGCGTGCTGATGGAACGCCGGCACCTGGACGAGCCCACCGCCCGCACCCGGTTGCTGGACACCGCCCGCGCCCGGGGCGGGACCCTCGCCCAGGCGGCCGAGCACGTCTTGGACAGCACGGATCCACCGGCTTGAACAACCACCGTGCGCCGTCGCCCCCGGTGGCATGCCTACGACCGGCGCAGCGGCATCTGCGGCAGCTGCGTCAGTCCTCCTCGGCGTTGTCGCCGTCGACGAGGTCCGAGACATAGGGGGCCTGTTGCGGGGGGATCCGGGCGATCAGCTCGTTGGCCGCATGTGCCAGCAGGTCACGCTGGAAAGGCGGCAGGCTGAAGGACTGGTGCAGGTAGGCGTCGACCTCGGTCTCCCCGGCCTCACCACCGAGGCTGAAGTAGTGCAACCACAACTGTTCGCGCCTGATCCCTGCACGGTAGATGGCCTGGCGCAGCAGGCGGGCCTGTTCGCGGGCCATGGCGTCATCACCCACCCGGGCTAGAGTTCCGCGTCGGGGGAGCCGCCGAGGACCGACCGGGCGATCTCGAGCAGGGGACGCCCCTGGGCCCGGGACGCCTCCAGCAGCGCCACACGGGCGTGATGCTGATCGAGACCGCGGCGTTCCATCACGATCCCGGTCGCGACGTCAACGGTCTGGCGATCCGTCAGCGCGCTCCGCAGGGACTGGCTGAGCTGGTGCGGGGCCTCGGAGGTCTGCGCGGCACCCAGCAGGGTCGCTGCCGCTGCGGCCAGCAGGCTCAGCCGCCGCTCGTCGGTGGCGGTGAACCCGTCAGCGGTGGTGGTGTACACCTTCAGCGCTCCGATGCAGTGCCCCTTGTACAGCATCGGAGCGCTCATCGCCGAACGGACCCCCAGTGGGAGCACCCCCGCGCACCAGGCCCGCCAGCGAGTCTCGGTGACGGTGTCGTCCACCCGCTGCAGGGCCTCGGTGGCCCACGCGCTCAGGCACGGGCCCTCCCCCAGCTCGTACTGCAGCGTGTCGCCGGCTTCGGCGACCGCGTCCGTCGTGCCGGTGGACATCGTGTACCCCTGGTCGTTGATCAAGGACGCCCCGGCACCGATCGCGGAGTCCACCACGTCCTGGGCGACTTCGGCCAGCTGCTCCACCGCGGAGGTCGCGCTCTCGCGGCTCAGCAGCATTCCGTGGATGCGGGCGAAGACCGTGGTCAGCTCCGTAGCCGAGGACTCTGGTTCCATGGTGCCCTCCCGGTCCGGCGGACCCGCTCCACGTTCCCCGACGGCCGGGAGCACAGGGGGGGGATCCGCTCGATGATTGCCCTTGCGCTACAGAATACTCCCGTCCAGCGACGGAGTTTCCGTTCTGCGCCCGCTCCCGGACTACCCCGTCGTCGTCCAGGAGGGTCTTTCGGCCTTCCCGGTCCGCCAGGGCCGCCTGCCAGGAGTCGCTGAGCCGGTGCGGGGCGTGTCGGCGGCCCAGGCGGTGACGCACGGGCCCTCGCGGAGCCCGTGCCGCGGAGCATCGGCGGCCCCGGTGAGCGCGTCGGTGACCCCGGTCGATCCGGCCCGGCCGGTGTCGTCGAACAGCGAAGCCCCTGCCCCCACGGCAGTGCCGATCACGACGCGAACCACCTGGGAGAGCTGGCCCACTGCCGTGGTGGCGTTCTGCCGGCTCACGAGCATGCCCTGGACGCGGGCGGAGGCCACCCTCGACTCCGGACACCGAAGGACCGGGGTCCATGACGTCTCCACCCGTCGTGACGACGAGCCGAGTTCATGTCCTGGCTTCGGAAACCGTCCCGCACAGCGGGGAGCGTCCCCGCAGTTCGCCCTGGTCCTGACGTTTCAGCCTGCGCCGCACCCCGGCATGCACCATCACTGCCGACCTCCTTGTTGCACCGATCGCGGCAGCACCACCCTGGGCGCCGCGGCCCAGCGCCCGCGGGGACACCCTCGGCCTGGCCGGCCCAGCGGAGTCCGTGAGGCCTGTGTCGCCCTGCCGGGAGCGCGCTCGAGGACGGGGCCGGCCGGGCCGCCGTCTGCGGCGCGTACCAGGACGAGGGAGAACCACCGCTGGCGCACCGGTCGGCGGCCCGCACCACCTTCTACGACGACGCCCTCGCCCGGCACCTCAGGAGCGTGGACCAGGCCGTCGCCCTCGGCGCGGGCCTGGACACACGCGCCCACCGCCTCCCCGGACACGCCGGTGCGCTGCCTCGAGATCGACGCGCCCCGGACCCGGACCTTCGAGCTGGGCATGTTGGCCGGTACCGACGAGGTCAGCGTCGTGGCCTTCGATCACGTCTCCGCCGAGACCCTCCGCCTCCCGCTCGTCGTTCGTGGGATGCGCCCGGGCGGCCTCCCGGTTCGTGGGAGAACCCCTGACCTTCGGTCCGGACACCACGCCACCGGCGCGGCTCCTGGCTCCCCGGGAACAGCCGCTGGGGCACATCTCACGCCCACGCCCACGTCGACTCGTTCCGGGTCCTCCTCGTGCCTCCCGAGGCCAGAATGACTATTGACTTTCGATAGGTATCGCGTGAAACTCGATGAATGAGTGTTGAACATCGTGCGGTCACCCCCCTCAGGATCTTTCTCGTGCTGCTGTTCGGGATCCTGCTGCTGTTCCAGGTCATGTCGCTGCCCGGGCAGTTCGCGCACATGGCCCGGGAGTCCCCGGAGATGGCGTATCTGCGGTGGCCGGCGACGGCCGTGACGGTGTTCTGGGTGCTGTGCGCCCAGGTGGTCATCGTGTCCACCTGGAAGCTGCTCACCCTGGTCAAGAAGGACCGCATCTTCAGTACGGCGTCGCTGGTGTGGGTCGACGCCATCGTGTGGGCGGTCGGCGCCGCGTGGGCGGTGCTGCTGGGCGTGTTCCTCTACGTCGGCTTCAACGCCGACGACCCCGGCCTGCCGTTGCTGTTGTTCTTGATCCTGACGGGTGTCACCGTGCTGGGTCTGCTGATGGTGGTGATGCGGGCGCTGCTGCGTCAGGCCACGACCCTGCGCACCGACATGGAAGCAGTGATCTGATGCCCATCGTCGTGCGCATCGACGTCGAGCTGGCCAAGCGCAAGATGAGCGTCGGTGAGTTCGCCGAGCGCGTCGGGCTCACCCCGGCGAACGTCGCCGTGCTCAAGAACGGCCGGGCCAAGGCCGTGCGCTTCTCCACCCTGGAGGCCATGTGCCGCGTGCTCGACTGCCAGCCCGGTGACCTGCTCGAGTGGGTCGACGACTGAAGCACCTCGACCCGGCTCGCGCCGAGCCGCCTGCCCCCGCGATCCGCGGGCGCTCCTCGCCCGTGGAAGGACAACCCGTGAAGCACATCCTCCCCCTCCTCGTGATCGCCATCGGCCTCGCCATGGGCGTGGCCGGCATCGTCCACGGGGAAGCCGACGACTCCCCGGGCCTCCAGCTGCTGGGCGTCCTGCTCGTCCTGGCCACGGCGGTGTTCGGCGTGCGGAGCGTCCGACGCGGCAGCTGACCACCCGGCCGCCGAGGGTGACCGCCGCCCCGCCAGCCGCTCCGCCGCGGCCGTCGTCGTCCCCCCGGCCCCCGTCACGCGCGTGCTCCTGGTGCTGCTGGACAGGGCGCTGAGCACGCCTTGCTGGCCGTCAGGGGCTTCGCGGACGTTGTGCGGCGCGTGCGTGGAGGACGAAGGAGGGGACGAGCCGCGCGGCCCGTCCCCTCCCCTCCCCCTCGGCGCGGGGGTCCTGCCCCCGGGCTCAGAACTTCTTGTGGCGCGGCTTGCGGAAGGGCTTGTCGCCGTCCCGGTCGCCCGCGGAGTACCCGGACCTCTTGCCCTGGTAGCCGCCGCGGGAGTCGTCGCCCCGGGCACCGCCGCCGCGGCGGGGGCGGTCCTGGTAGGAGGACGAGGTGCTGCGCGGCCGGTCCCGGCCGCCGGCGCCCGGGCCGCGATCGGCCTCGAGGTGGATGAGCTCACCGTTGATGCGCGTGCGGGAGAGCCGGTCCAGGGTCGAGGCGGGCAGGTTCTCGGGCAGGCCCACGAGGGTGTGGGTGGAGCGGATGTCGATCGCCCCGATCTGCTCGCCGCTCAGGCCGCCCTCGTTGGTGAGCGCCCCCACCACGGAGCCCGGCGAGACGCGGTGCCGGTGGCCGACGGACATCCGGTAGGTGGCCATGCCCTTCTCGGTGCGCGGCTCGCGGCGCGGCCGGTCGTCGCCGTCCCGTCCCGGACGGTCCCGGTCGCGGGTGCGCTGCACCGGCTCGGGCAGCTCCTCCACGAAGAAGGGCCGCCCGTCCTGTGCCATCACGGCGATCGCGGCGGCGATCTCCACCGCGTCGACGTCGTGCTCGGCCTGGTACTGCTCGACGAGCTCGCGGAACTGCGTGAGGTCCTGGGACTCCAGCGTGTCCGTGATCTGCTGCGCGAACCGGTCCTTGCGGGTCTGGTTCACGTCCTCCGTGGAGGGCATCCGCATGAGCTCCACCGGCTGGCGGGTGGCCTTCTCGATCGCCCGCAGCAGGTACTTCTCCCGCGGCGTCATGAACAGGATCGCCTCGCCGGAGCGCCCGGCGCGGCCGGTGCGGCCGATCCGGTGCACGTAGGACTCGGTGTCGTGCGGGATGTCGTAGTTGACCACGAGCGAGATGCGCTCGACGTCGAGACCGCGGGCCGCGACGTCCGTGGCCACGAGCACGTCGATCTTGCCCTCGCGCAGGGCCTCGACCGTGCGCTCGCGCATGTTCTGCGGGATGTCGCCGTTGATCGCGGCGGCCGCGTAGCCGCGGGCCTTGAGCCGGTCGGCGACCTCCTCGGTGGCGGCCTTGGTGCGCACGAACACGATGACGCCGTCGTAGTCACCGACCTCGAGGATCCGGGTCATGGCCTCCATCTTGTGGGAGCCCATGACCTGCAGGTACCGCTGGCGGGTGTTGGTGCCCGTGGTGGTCTTGCCCTTGACGGCGATCTCCTGCGGGTCCCGCAGGTACTTCTTGGCGATCTTGCGGATGGCCGGAGGCATGGTCGCGGAGAAGAGCGCAACCTGCTTCTCGACGGGCGTCTGCGAGAGGATCTCCTCGACGTCCTCGGCGAAGCCCATGCGCAGCATCTCGTCGGCCTCGTCCAGGACCACGTACTGCAGGTGGGAGAGGTCCAGGGACCCCTTCTTGAGGTGGTCGATCACGCGACCGGGCGTGCCGACGACCACCTGGGCGCCGCGGCGCAGCCCGGCCAGCTGCGGACCGTAGGGGGAGCCGCCGTAGACGGGCAGGACGGTGAAGTCGTCGAGGTGGGTGGCGTAGGAGGAGAAGGCCTCACCGACCTGGAGGGCGAGCTCGCGGGTCGGGGCGAGCACCAGGACCTGGGTGTCGCGGGAGACGCCGTTGACGTCGGAGAGCTCGGCGAGCCGGGACAGCGCGGGCACGGCGAAGGCCGCGGTCTTGCCGGTGCCGGTCTGGGCCAGGCCCACCACGTCCTTGCCCTGCAGCAGCACCGGGATGGTGGCGGCCTGGATGGGCGTGGGGCTCTCGTAGCCGACCTCGTCCAGGGTGGCGAGCACCCGGGAGTCGATGCCGAGCTCGGCGAAGGTGACGGTGTGCTCCTCGGCGGTGCCGGGGGTGCTGGGGGTGTCGACGGTCATGGAGAAGTGCCTCGTATCTGTGCAGGTGGCGGCCCGGGAGCAGGTCCAGGGGCGTCGGCCACGGTCGTGGTGTCCGGACGTCCCTGCCAACCACTTGGAGCCCCGTTCGGGAACGGGAGCGTCGGACACGGCGCGGCACGGGCCGCGGCCGAACATGATGCGCGTCACGGCATCGCGTTGCACGAGAAAGTGAGGGAGTGACCGGATTCGGTCCGACCAGTCTAGCGCACCCGTCGGCGCGGTCATCCCCGGCGACGCACCATCACGAGGTGCTTCTCGTCACGCACCACGGCGTAGTCGGCGCCGTAGCGCTGCCGGGCCCAGTCGGCGACGTCCCCCGGAGGGTTCCCGCCCCACGCGGCGCCGAGCCGGTCGACCACCACGTACTCCGGGGCGGGATCGCCCTCGGACCCCACCCAGTGCACCTGCGCGCGGGGCACCAGGTGGTGCATCAGCGTCAGGTCCGTGGCCACGCTCGCCCCCTCGGGGACGGCCGCGACGGCCGCGGCCTTGGCGTCCGCGCGGGGGTCCGGCCGGTAGGCGGCGGGGTCCGCGAGGTCGGCCAGCGGACGCCCCGGGACCAGCAGGAGCGCGACGACGAGCGCGAGTGCCGGCACGGCCCGGGCGAGCCGCCGGAACCGACCGCCGCGCAGCCGCAGCACGGCGTCGAGCAGCGCGACGAGGACGATGGGCATGAGGACGGCGCTGTAGTGCCAGCCCGTGCCCCAGTAGCCGTGGTTCGGTGAGAGCATCCGCCAGACCAGCGTGGGCAGCGCCACGAGCGCCAGCGGCGAGCGCACCACGACCACCACGCCCACGGCCAGCACGGTCAGCCAGGTGAGCGCCTTCTGGCCCGGCACCACCAGGGAGACCAGCGCCCCGACGGGGTCGGCCGCCGCCGCCGCGAGGTCCAGGCGGTCCGCGTACGCGAACCGGCCGTCCGGGCTGAGGGCGGGCAGCACCACGGTCACCGCGAGCGCCGACCAGGCCGCGCCCCACGCGGCGAGCGCGAGCCCCAGCGCCACCGGGCGGCGGTCCCCGCCCGCCTCGCGGTGCGCTCGCCAGGCGAGCACCAGGCCCAGCACCGCGACCGTGACGCCCAGGTCCTCCTTGACGAACGCCACGGGGGCGGCCCACAGCGCGGCCGCCGTCCACCGCCGCTCCACGAGGGACCCGAGGGCGAGGACCAGCAGCGGCAGGGCGAAGGACACCTCGTGGAACTGCACCGCGACGGCGGCCTGCAGCCCGAAGCTCAGGCCGTAGGCCAGTCCCAGGGCCGCGCCCGGGGCCGTGCCCAGCGCCCGGACCGCGAACCCCGTCAGGGCCCACGCGGAGACCGCCGCGAGCAGGTCCTGGACCACGAGCAGGGTCAGCGCGGAGGGGAACAGCGCGTAGACCGGTCCCAGCAGCACCAGGATCGGGTGGAAGTGGTCGCCGAGCAGGTTGGCGCCGTGGCCCTTGATGTGCACGACCGGGCCGTCCCCGGCGGCGTAGGACTTGGCGAGCTGCGTGAAGATCCCCAGGTCCCAGGACGGGACCTCCCAGCGGTGCCACTGGAGCAGGGACCACCACAGGTACAGGACGAGCACGAGGAGCCCCACGCCCAGCGGCACCAGCCGCGCCGGCCCGGTGAGCGGGACGGGGCGGGCCGGCGGTGCGGCGCGACGGAGCGCGGTGGCGGGCATGGCCTCCTCGGTGGCGGGGGCGCCGTCGGACAGGACTGCCATCATGGTCTCATGGCCGTCACCGCTCCCCCGCTCGTCCGCCCGCGCCCGGCGGCCCCGGACGCCGAGCTCGTGTGGGACCCGGAGGGCGCCCTGCACCTGGGCCAGACGCTCGGCGTGCTGGGCCGCGGCAGCGCCGACCCGCTGGTCCGGGTCGCTGCGCCCGACGTCGTGTGGGTCACCGCCCGGACCGCGACGGGCCCGGTCACGGCACGCTTCTCCCGCACCGGCACCGGCCGCCCCCTGCAGCGGCCCGTGCTCGTGCGCGCGTGGGGACCGGGAGCCGAGGAGTTCCTCCGCGAGGCCCCGCGCTGGGCGGGCGCGGAGGACGGGTGGGACCGGTTCGAGGCCTCGGACGCGTACCGCGCGCTGCCCCACCGGCTGACCGCCGCCCGGCACCACCACCCGGGGCTGCGCCTGCCCTCGACCGGCCGGGTGCTGGACCGTGCCGTGCTCTCGGTGCTGGAGCAGCGCGTCACCGTGCGCGAGGCCGTGGCCGCCCACCGGCAGCTCGTGCGGCGCCACGGCGAGCCCGCGCCGGGCCCGGCCCCGGAGGGGATGCGGATCGCCCCGACCGCCGAGGCCTGGCGCCGGGTGCCCGTGTGGGAGTGGCACCGGGCGGGGGTCGACGGCGCCCGGGCCGCGACCGTCCGGCGCGTGGCCGCGCGGGCCCCCGCCCTCGAGCGGCTCGGCCGCAGTCCCCTTGACGCTGAGCTGCACCGGGGCCTGCGCTCGATCCCCGGCCTCGGGCCCTGGACGGTCGCGGAGATCGTCCAGTGCACCCACGGGGACCCGGACTCCGTCAGCGTCTTCGACTTCCACCTCGCGGACACGGTGTGCTGGTTCTTCGACCGGCGCCCGGGCGACGACCGCCGGATGCTCGAGCTGCTGGAGCCGTGGCGGGGCGACCGGCAGCGGGTGGTGCGACTGCTGCGGGCCTCGGGGTTCCGCAAGCCCTCGTTCGCCCCGCGCCTGCACCCCGAGGACCACCGGCGCCGGTGAGCGCCCGTTCACGCCCGCGCTTCCCGGTGAGGACACCCTGTCCTTGCTGGCACGGCGGCCACCGCGGGCGTTCAATGGAGCCATGACGACCGAACACGTGATCGAGGAGCCGCACGGTGCGGGCTACACCGAGCGGATGAACAAGCTGCGGGCCGGGGTCCTGGGCGCCAATGACGGCATCGTCTCGGTTGCCGCGGTGGTGGTCGGCGTGGCCGGCGCCACGCCCAGCACCAGCGCGATCCTCCTGGCCGGGGGCGCGGCGCTGGTCGGCGGGGCCCTGTCCATGGCCCAGGGCGAGTACGTCTCCGTGTCCAGCCAGGCGGACTCCCATCGCGCCCTGATCGAGAAGGAGAAGCAGGAGCTGATCGACATGCCCGAGGCCGAGCTCCAGGAGCTCGCCGACATCTACGAGACCAAGGGCCTGTCCGCCGGGACGGCCCGGCAGGTGGCGCTGGAGCTCACCGACCACGACGCCCTGGCCGCGCACCTCGACGCGGAGCTCAACATCGACGCGGAGGACATCGTCAGCCCGTGGGGCGCGGCCGTCGCCTCCGCGCTGGCCTTCCTCGTAGGGGCACTGCTGCCCATGCTCGCGATCCTGCTGCCGCCGGAGGCCTGGCGGATCCCCGTGACCTTCGTCGCCGTGCTCGCGGCCCTCGCGCTCACCGGCTGGCTGGGAGCCCGTCTCGGGGACACGCCGCAGGTGGGCCGCGCGGTGCTGCGCGTGGTGGTGGGCGGCGCACTGGCCCTGGTGGCCACCTTCGCGCTCGGCTGGCTGTTCGGCGTCACCGGCGTCGTCTGACCCGCTGCCTCCCGGACCGGCCCGG
>NZ_JBISWK010000107.1:0-25083 GCF_044462205.1 Kocuria rhizosphaericola
GCTCAGCGGGTCGGCGCCGGCGGCCACGTTGCGCAGGCCCTCCTTGACGAGCGCCTGGGCCAGCACGGTGGCGGTGGTGGTGCCGTCGCCGGCGATGTCGTCGGTCTTCTTGGCGACCTCCTTGACGAGCTCGGCGCCGATCTTCTCGAACGGCTCGTCGAGCTCGATCTCCTTGGCGATGGACACGCCGTCGTTGGTGATCGTGGGGGCGCCCCAGGCCTTCTCGAGGACCACGTTGCGGCCGCGCGGGCCGAGGGTGACCTTGACGGCGTCGGCCAGGGTGTTCAGACCCCGCTCGAGACCGCGGCGTGCCTCTTCGTCGAAAGCAATCATCTTTGCCATGTGACTTCGTCCCTCCTGGACGGTAGACAAACGGTCGACCTCCACGGTGCCCGCGACGGACGGCGCGCACGACGGCGGACTCTTCCCGACGCCGCGCGGCACCTCACCGTGGTGGTTGAGGTGTCACTCCTGTGCCGGTGGCTGCCCGGGTCGGGCCGGGGACCGATCCATTAGCAGTCCACACGACTGAGTGCTAATCGCAATCTTGGCACTCGTCCTCGGAGAGTGCAAACCCCTGAGCCGATTCCGCTCAGCCCTGCCACTCCTCGCGGAGCACGCCGTAGACCATGCGGTCGTAGTACTCGCCGCGGACCTTGCGGGCCCGGCGGATCCGCGCCTCCTCCGTGAAGCCCAGCTTCACCGCGACGCGGCACATGCCCACGTTGCCGCTCCACGTCTCGAGGTCGAGGCGGTGGGAGTCGGAGCGGGCGAAGAGGTGGTCGATCCACAGCCGCATGGCCTCGGTGCCGTAGCCGCCGCTCCAGTGCTCCGGGGAGTACACGGTGATGCCGAGGGAGCGCAGCGGCAGCAGGTGCGTGCCGTCTCCGGGATCCTCGGTGGGCTTCTCCGACCAGTACCAGGACACCTGCCCGATGAACCGGTCGTCGGCGGC
Source organism: Kocuria rhizosphaericola (assembly GCF_044462205.1). NCBI lineage: Bacteria > Bacillati > Actinomycetota > Actinomycetes > Micrococcales > Micrococcaceae > Kocuria > Kocuria rhizosphaericola. The sequence continues at coordinate 956 of NZ_JBISWK010000107.1, forward strand.
ATCGGCGATGACCATCGTCTCGCGGGGATCCGGCCAGTCCCCCGCCGCCACGCGCTCGCGGAGGGTGCCCAGCCAGCGCTGCGCGCCCTCGGCGGTGAAGTTCGGGTAGAACGGGCCGTCCGTGCGCTGCCACTCGTGCTCGCCGCCGTCCGCGGGCGGCATGATCCAGGACTCGTAGGCCGCGAGGTCCTCCTCGGTCCAGTCGCGGAGGCGGACTCTGCTTCCTTCGATCTGCACGGCGGTTCCTTCCGGTGTCGTCGGGGGTCTCGTCGGGTGGGTCGGTGTCGTCGGGGGCAGTGCTGTCGGGGGTGAGCGGAGGCAGGGGCCGGGTGGGGCCGGAGCGGGTCAGGGGGCCGGGGACGTGGTTCCCGGCGCCGGGGCGGCGTCGCCGGGGGCGTTGAGGAACGAGAACACCCCGACCCCGAGGGTCAGCACGCCGGCCAGGACGATGGCGGTGAGCTCCCGGGTGCCCACGCGGACGGTCGGCCGGAGGCCGCGGTGGGCACCCTGGCGGGGTCCGTGCTCGGGGACGTCGTCGAACTCGTCGTGCGGGTACTGGGTCATCCCTGGTCTCCTCGCTGCCGGCGCAGCCGCGCCACGAGCATCGGGTCGTGCTCGAGGGCGGCGCGGGTGTCGATCAGGACGTTGAGCCGCTGGTAGTAGTGGGTGGGCGAGAGGTTCAGGCGGCGGCGGATCTCCATCTCCTTCGCCCCCTGGTACTTCCACTGCAGGTTCTCGAGCGCCAGGATCTCGCGGTCGACCGCGTCCAGGCCGGTGGCGTCGGCGTCCGGCGTCCCGTCGGATTCCCCGACCGTCTCCTCGTCCGGCGACGGGTCGGACGCGGCCTCCCCTTCCGGCACCGGCTCCGCGCCGGGTGCGTCGTCGTCGGGCAGGGCGTCCCCGGGCACGGTGTCCTCGCCGGTCACCGCGACGCGGCCCGGGGCCGCACGGAGACGCTCGTCAGCTGCGCGTCCTCGCCCGCGTCGACGACGGCGCGCACCGCCGCGGCCACGGACTCCGGGCGGATGTAGCGCTCCGGGACGTACTCATTGCCCAGTCTCGCCTGGATGTCGCGCTGCATCTGCGTGTCGACGGGACCGGGGTGCACCGAGCTGACCACGATCCCGTCGCCCTCGACCTCCTGGCGGAGCGAGTCGGCGAGCGCGCGCAGGGCGAACTTCGAGGCCGCGTAGACGGCGTCCCCGGCGTGGGCGGTGAGTCCCGAGCCGGAGTTGAGGAACACGACCTTGCCCCGGGCTGCCCGCAGGGCGGGCAGCAGGAGCCGGGTCAGCTCCGCGGGGACCACCACGTTGAGCTCGAGCTGCGCCCGCCAGTCCGCCACGGAGGCTGCCTCCACGGTGGTGCGCCCCGCGACGGCCGCCGAGTGCACGAGGACGTCGACCCGGTCCAGATCAGCCACCACGGCCGGCAGGGCCGCGACGTCGGTCAGGTCGGCGGCGCGGACGGTGACGTGCGGGAGGCCTGCGAGCTCGGCCAGCCGGCCGGCGTCGCGGCCCAGCGCCAGGACGTCGTGGTCGCGGGCGAGGTCCACCACGCACGCGCGGCCGATGCCTCCGGTGGCCCCGGTGACGACGGCGAGGGGTCGGGTCTCGGTGGGGGAAGCGCTCATGCGCCCACTCTAGCCAGTCCGCCGCCGGTCCCGCCCGCCTCCGGACGGAACGGGCCGGGACGGCGACCACCCCGGTATCCTGGCCCGCAGCCGATCACGCGGAGGAGCGCCATGGCAGCCGACCCCCAGCCCACGGGAGATCCCGGGGCGGACCCGGACAGTGCGGAGAAACCCTCGTCCCCGACGCAGATCACGTGGCCCGCGTGGGGCTACATCCTGCGCCGGTCGGTCCACGAGTTCCGCCGCGACGCGTGCACGGACTCCGCGGCGGTGATGACGTTCTTCGCCGTGCTCTCCATCTTCCCGGGGCTGCTCACGGTGGTGTCGACGCTCGGTGTCGTCGGCCAGGCCGAGGCGACCACCAGGACCCTGCTGCGCCTGCTGGACGAGTTCGGTGCCCCTGAGGGGGCCGTGGCCGTGCTCGAGGGGCCGATCGGCGAGCTCACGGCCTTCCCGGCCGCGGGCCTGGCGCTGGTCACCGGTCTGGCCGGTGCCCTCTGGACGGCCTCGGGCTACGTCCGGGCCTTCGGGCGGTCCATGAACCGGATCTACGAGGTCGAGGAGGGGCGCCCCGTCTGGAAGCTCTACCCCTTCATGATCGGCGTGACCCTGTCCCTGGTGGTCCTCGTGGTGGGCATGATGCTGCTCCTGTTGCTCTCCGGGCCGGTCGCCGAGAGGATCGGCGGGCTGATCGGGCTGGGCGGGGCGGCCCTCCAGCTCTGGCACGCCGCCCGGATCCCGGTCCTGCTGATGCTGCTCGTCCTCATGATCGCCCTGCTCTACTACGCCACGCCGAACGTCCGGCAGCCGAGGTTCCGGTGGCTCAGCATCGGCTCGGTGGTCGCCATTCTGGTCATGGCCGCGGCGACCACCGGATTCAGCTTCTACGTGTCCAACTTCAACAACTACAACGCCACCTACGGCGCCATCGGCGGCGTGATCGTCCTGCTGCTGTGGACGTGGATCATGAACATCGTGCTGCTCGCCGGGGCCGAGCTCAACGCCGAGATCGAGCGCGGCCGCCAGCTCCAGGCGGGGATCGAGGCCGAGGAGAACCTGCGGCTGCCACCGCGGGACCTCCGGGGCGTCCGGAAGCTGCAGTCGAAGGAGGAGGAGCTGGTCGAGGAGGGCCGCGCGCTGCGCCGCCGGCACTCCGGCCCCGGCCGGCGGGGCACCGACCACGGGAACACCGACCGGCGGGACACCGGCCACCGGGAGGACGCCCCGGCCGGGGACGGTGCGAGCCCGGCCTAGAGTGGTGCCCGGCACACCCGCAACCGCACCGAGACCCGCACCGAGGAGCACCGTGAGCGAGCCCCAGCCCCTGGACAGGATCATGGCCCCCGACTGGGCGGAGGCCCTCGCCCCCGTGGAACCGCGGATCCGGCAGATGGGCCGGTTCCTGCGCGAGGAGCACGCGGACGGGCACCGCACGCTCCCGGAGGGCGCGGCGGTCCTGCGTGCGTTCCAGGACCCGCTGGAGCAGGTCAGGGTGCTGGTCGTCGGCCAGGACCCCTACCCCACGCCCGGCCACGCCATGGGACTGTCCTTCTCTGTCCAGCCCCACGTGCGCCCCGTGCCGCGCTCCCTGCAGAACATCTACAAGGAGCTGCGGGAGGACGTCGGCATCGACCCGCCCGAGCACGGGGACCTCTCGGCGTGGTCGCGGCAGGGCGTGATGCTTTTGAACCGCGTCCTCACCGTGCGCGAGGGCGCTCCCGCCTCCCACCGCGGCAAGGGCTGGGAGGCCGTCACGGAGCGCGCCATCCAGGTCCTCGCCGCCCGTGGGACCCCGCTCGTGGCCATCCTATGGGGACGCGACGCCCGCAGCACCGCCGCGTGGCTGGACGGCTTCCCCACGGTCGAGTCCGCGCACCCGTCCCCGCTGTCCGCGTCCCGGGGCTTCTTCGGCTCCCGGCCGTTCTCCCGCACCAACCAGCTCCTGGAGCAGCAGGGAGCGGAGCCGGTCGACTGGCAGCTGTGACCCCGGCGTCCGGCAGGCCTCCGTTAGGGTGGGCGACATGACGACGACCCCCGGTGTCAGGCCCGCGAGACCGCGCAAGCCGCAGCTGAACCTGACGGTGCGCTCCCGTGAGCAGCTGTCCCCGTCGATGGTCCGGGTGGTCCTGGGCCTCGACGAGCCCGAGCGCTACGCGGACATCGACCCGCCGGAGAAGTACGTCAAGCTCGTCTTCCTCCACCCCGGCACGGAGGACCTCGGCACGGCACAGCCGGGCGCGGAGGACCCGGGCACGGCGCCCGGACGGAACCCGGACTACTGGGAGCTCAAGGAGACCCTGCCGGGTGACCGGCAGCCCGTCACCCGCCACCTCACGATCCGCCGGTACGTGCCCGAGCGGAACGAGCTGTGGATGGACTTCGTGCTGCACGGCGACGAGGGCTTCGCCGGCCCCTGGGCGGCCCGCGCCGAGCCCGGGGACCGCATCATCGCCCTGGGCCCGGGCGGCAAGTGGATGCCCTCCCCGAACGCCGCGTGGACCCTGATCGCCGCTGACGACGCCGCGGTCCCCGCCGCGCTCGCCGTCCTGGAGGCCCTTCCCGCATCGGCGCAGGGCGAGGTGCTCCTGGAGGTGGACTCGCCCCGCGACGTCCAGCCGGTCTCCGGACCGGCCGGGATGGCGGTGCGCTGGGTGTTCCGTGCGGACGTCGGGCCCGGGGAGGACCCGGCCCTGGTGCGGGCCGTGCGAGAGGCCGGCTGGCCCACGGCCCCGGAGGGGGTGCAGGTCTTCGCCCACGGCGAGCGAGAGCTGATGAAGGCCCTGCGCGAGGAGCTGTTCACCCGCCGCCGGCTGGAGCGGGACCAGGTCTCGCTGTCCGGCTACTGGGCGCAGGGCCGCACCGAGGACGTGTTCCAGTCGGAGAAGAAGCTCCCGGTCGGGAAGATCATCTGATCCGGATCCCCGAGTGGTGGTCGATCCGGCCGGGGATGCCGAGAAACGGCTCCCATGACGGGGCCCAGCTGCTGCGGGATGAAGCCGACGCGGTCCAGGCCCGGACCACCCGGTCGACCTGCACCGGGATGCCCCCGCACCAGGTGCTCCTGGCCTCACGGTCCGAGCCCGTCCCGGTGCGGACGGCGATCGAGGTGGTGCTGCCCGGACCGTGCGCGGAGCCCGACCAGGCGTCCGCCCTCCTCCACGGGGCAGCCGGTGTCGGTGACGTGCTGGGAGAACAGCCGCGGCACCGGTGCATCCCGCACTCCGCAGTTGGTGCCCACGAGAAGTTCCTCGGCATCGTCCGCGAACCGGAGGCGGCTGCGCACCGCACCGAAACCCGGCTCGGGAGGTCCGCCGGGCCAAGGCGCTGTGGTGGGCCGCGGCGGACGGAACCGCTGCGAGGGGCCACGCAGGAGCCGTGGTCCAGGGCTCCATGACGGGGCCCGTTCGGGCCGGCCGGCCCGATGCCTATCTTCTCGGCTCGTACCGCATCGCCACTGCACCCGAGCCGAGCTCCAGCCGGCCCACGAGCGTCAAGTCGACATGCTTCGACAGCCCCGCGAACAACGTCGGCCCGTGGCCCGCGAGCCTGGGATGCACCACGAACTCGTACTCGTCGATCAGTCCCAGCTCCGTCAATGCGAGGGGGAGCTTCACGCCTCCCACGAGCAGTCCCTTGCCCGACTCCCGCTTGAGTTGCCGAACGGCCTCGCCCAGATCCCCCCGCACGAGTTCCGCGTTCCAGCCGACCTGCTCCAGGGTGCTCGACACCACGTACTTCCTTGCCGCGTCGATCGTCCGGGCGAAGGGTTCCGTCCCATCAGGTCGCGCTCCCGCCGGCGACCGCCACGCTGATTCCATCATGTCGTACGTCACCCGGCCGAGGAGAAGGGCATCGGCCTGGTCGAGGTTCTCGGCCGCGTGCCGATGCAGTTCTTCGTCCGCGGGGATTGCACGATGATCGCAGCACCCGTCCAACGTGACGTTGATGGAGTACCGGAGGCGTCCCATTTCACGAGAGTACCGCCGACGGGTGACACGGTGATGTGCCGCTTGAACAGTGATCTGATATGGCGGCTCCGGCTGGGGCTCCGGAGATGACGCGAGGCCGGCGGGCTGAGCTGGAGCGGCTTGCTCGTTCGCACACCGCGCCGGTTCGGGAGGCGGGCCGGGCCAGGACGTCGTTGTGGGCCACGGACGGTGTCCCGGACAAGGACGGCCCTGCGTGCTGGGCGACGAGGTCGATGACGGCCCGGGCCCGGGATCGGCAGGCGCATGGTGGCCCGGACACGGCAGGCACGGCGGACCGGCCGTGGAAGGTGGAGACCGTCAAGCCGTCCACAGACCCGAGCCGCGAGTCGAAGCTGCGTGTCGCAGCCGGCATGCACAGGAACCCGCCGGCGGACGCAGCGGTGTTCTGCTTCGACGAGAAGACCCGGATGCGGACTCCGGACCGCACCCGGCCGACGGGACCGGGCCGGGGCGGGACGACGATCCACGAGCACAGGAGAAGCGCCGCCCTGGAGCCGTTCGCCGTGCTGAGCGTGGGCTCCCGGGCGGTGCTGCACGACGCCCGCCGCTCCCAGGCCGGCCGTGACGTGCCGGCGTTCTTCCGCTGGGTCGACATGCGCGTCGACCCCGGCATGGAGGTGCACGTCATCCTGGACGACCTGTCGGCTCACGAGGGCTGACCCGTCCGTGGCTGGCCGGCCCACGAGGGCTGACCCGTCCGTGGCTGGCCGGCCCACGAGGGCTGACCCGTCCGTGGCTGGCCGGCCCACAGGACACACCGCCGCCGGCACCTGCACTTCACCCCGGCGGCTCGTCATGGCTCGACCTCGCCGAGCGATGGTTCTCCGTGCTCATCAGCGAAGCCCCCGAAGCTGCGAAGCCCCGACCGGCACCAGCTTCGTCTCAGTCGCCGAACTCGACACCCGGAGCCGCTGCTGGGCCTCCCACGGGATCGACAACCCGGAGCCCTCGGTCCGGCCCGGACCCGCCGACGAGGTCCTCGACGAAGTCGCCCGCGGACAAGCCACCTTCGACCGGATCGACGGATTCACGACACACCGCTCGTCCCACCGGACCCGTGCCCGGCCGAGACGGACCGCGGCCGGGCGAGACGGACCTCGGCCGGGCGAGACGGACCTCGGCCGGGCGAGGCGGGACTCCGCGATCAGCCCTTGTGGTGTCCGACCCGGTGGGGACCATGGAGCATGACCATCACCGCCGGCCGGCCGTGGATCCTGGAGGAGTCTCTCCGCGAGGACACGGCCGTGGCCGGGATCGACCGGGAGTACGCCTGTGCCGTGGCGGAGCTGATCGAGGACGCCCGGGCGGAGGCCCGGGCCGCGGGCCGGCAGTTGCGGGGGATCCACCGGATGTGGCAGCTGCAGGAGCAGGCCCACGAGCGGCGGCGGACGGCCCGGGCGCGCCGGTCTGACGAGCGCACCCGGGGTTCCGGGCAGCGCCCTCCGGAGCCGGAGAAGCGCACTGCGCTGGACGTGGCCGACGAGATCGGCCCGGCCCTGCGGCTACCGGCGGGCACGGCGGTGCGGCGGGTGGAGAATGCGATCCTGCTGGCCGAGTTCCTGCCTCGGGTCCTCGAGGCCCTCGAGTCCGGGGCGATCGCCCTGCGGCAGGCCGAGGTGATCGTGGACCTGTGGCGGGACGTGGTGGGTGATGCCTGCCGGCCGCTCGAGCAGTGGACACCGGGCGAGGCCGTGGCCGACGTCGTGGACGAGCTGCTGGGGGCGGCGCCGGCGGTCACCGCGGCGCAGCTGCGGGCGCTGGCCCGGCGGCGGCGGGCGAGGCTGCTGGCCGGGTCCGAGGAGGATCGCCACCGGGCGGCCCACCGGGGACGCACGGTGTGGATAGAGCCCGAGGCGGACGGCATGGCGCGCCTGTGCGCTCTCCTGGACGCGGCCACCGCCCACGCCGTCCATGCCCGTCTCACGTCCATCGCCGCCCGTGTGGACCCGCACAGCCCGTCACCCGACGTGCCGGAGTGTGCCGGTGACCACCAGGGCGACGGAACCGACCTCGGCGACGGCTGGGGCCAGGGCCACGGGGAGGACGGAGCGCGCACGATCGGGCAGCTGCGCGCGGACGTGCTCGCTTCGCTGCTGCTGGACGGGGAGCCCGCCCGGATGCCCGAGCACCTGCGCGGGATCCGCGGGCAGGTCACGGTCACCGTGCCCGTGCTCGCCCTGTTGGAGCGCAGCGCACAGCCATCCCGCGGCAGGCTCCCCGGCCGGCGACCGAACGACGGCGGGATCTCCGGCCGGCCACCGACCCGAGGCAAGCTCCCCGGCCGGCCGCCGAACGACGGCGAGCCGGCCGGTGGCGGGGCGCTCGCTGGGACCTCGGGATGCGCGGAGCTGGCCGGCTACGGGCCGATCCCGGTGAGCGTGGCCGAGCGGATCGCCGCCGGCGCGGGATCCTGGTCGAGGGTTCTGACGCACCCGGTCACCGGCACGGTCCTGGATCACGACCGCACCACCTACGCCGTGCCGGCCGACCTCAAGCGCCGGCTCCGAGCGAGGGACGGGACCTGCCGGTTCCCCGGATGCCGGCGCCGGGCCGAGCACTGCGACCTCGACCACACCGTGGCCTGGGTCGACGGCGGGCCGACCGCCGCAGGCAACCTCGCCCACCTGTGCCGCCACCACCACGTCCTCAAGCACCGGCACGGGCCGCTCGGGCGGTGGCGGGTCCGACACCGCGACACGCGAGCCCGGGAGGGCGTCCTGGAATGGACCTCGCCGGCAGGACGCGTCCACGTGACCTACCCCCAGGAGCACCACCATCCCGTGCTCTCACCGCTGCGGATCCTCGACAGCCTGCCCATCGACGCCCCGCCACCGCCCGAGCGACGACCGACCGGCCCGCCAGCGACCGTCCCACCGCCGCCCGAGGACTCGTGGGCATTCCGCGGCCCGGCGCCCTCCGACGTCCGGCCCCACGACGACCCGCCCCCGTTCTGACCCCGATCGGCAGGTCAGCGGCGCCGGTTGCGCCGTGAGCTGGTGCCGTTGAGGTGTCCCACGAAGGGGCGCATGAGGTACTTGCCGAGCACCACCCCGGAGGCCAGGGCCACGATCGAGGCCATCGCGTTCACGAGCCCCACGATCCCGGGGCCGTAGGTGTCCGTCTCCACGGTGATGGTGTACATGCCGCGGAAGATGGACAGCCCGGGCAGCAGGAACGTCATTGCGGGGATCGCCAGGACCAGCTGGGGAATCCGTTGCCGGGCCGCGAGCACGGTCGCCACGCACCCGCTGGTGACCGCCGCGAGCGCCGTGTCCAGGCGGGCGCCCAGACCGATGGCCATGCCGGTGTGGTAGACCACGAGGCCGCCGAGGGCGGCGACCACGGTGGAGAGCACATGGCGGGGCTTGGCCTGCATCGTGACCGCGATGAGCCCGGTGGCGATCAGCAGGAACACGGAGTTGGTCAGCGGCCCCACCGGGTCGAAGGCGCTCTGCGAGACGTCGAACCGGGGCACGCCCACGTAGCCGGCGATCGAGACGCCGCCCGCGATGCCGGCCACGAGGCCGAGGAACGCCATGGACGTGGAGAGCAGCCGTCCGGCCGCCGTGACCGGGAAGCCGTTGATCGCGTCCTGCATGGTGGAGACCATGCGGGCGGTGGGCAGGAGCAGGATGATCCCGCCCGCGATGACCCGAGCCGGCGACAGGTCGACACCGGCCCAGGACAGCAGCAGGGCCAGTGTGGTGAGGATCCCGGACTGAGCGGCCAGGGTGAAGAACTCGGGGATCCGCCAGACCCCTAGCCGGTGCGCCACGAGCTGGTTGACCACCGAGGACACACCCGCGACCAGCGCTCCCAGGACGCCGCCCCCGATGCCGACGGTGATGGACATCGCCGCGACGGTCGTGGCGGCCCGCACCATCCACCGGGCATAGGGCTTGGGCTTGGCGTTGATCGCCTCCAGGCGCCGTTCCGCCTCGCCGCGGGGCATCTCTCCTCCCGTGATGTCCGCGACGAGCTGGTGCGTCTCGGCCAGGCCCGCGTAGTTGTCCGTCCAGGAGCGCACGACCCGCATGACGGTGTGGCTGTTGGTGTCCGGATCGTTGAAGACGTCCTCGCGGGTGCGGGTGTCCTCGCCGTCGGCACGGTCGTCGTCGTCGGCGACGTAGTTGATCGTGACGGCCTGGTTGGTGATGTCCACCTCGACGTTCTCGACCCCGTAGGTGGCGCACACGGCGATGATGGCGTTCTCGACGTCGAGGGCGTCCGCGCCGTAGTGGAACATCGTCTCCGCGAGCCGCAGCGCGAAGTTCAGGGTGCGCCGGGCCTGCCGGCTGGTGGACTCCCCGAACCGGCGCAGGTTCGCGAAGGGCGAGGCGTTGAGCCGTTCCACCACGCGCATGGGGGCGGTCGGGGCGGCCTCCCCCTGCAGGATGGACCGCAGCCGGGAGCGCCCGCCGGGCCGGGTCCCCTGCGCCCGGGTGGAGGGATAGGCGCCCCGCTGCATCCGGTCGGAGCTCTTGCCGGGGGCCGGGAGGGGTCCGATCGTCGTCGTCTCCGGGCGGGAGACGGGGACCGTGTCGGTGCGGCGGCGCCGGCGGGCCGACGCCGCGAGGGGCACGGTTTCGGCGGCGGAGAGCTGCTCCCGGCGCTGCTGCGGTTCGGGGGTGTCCCCGTGCCGGCGGATCTGGCTCGTGCTGAGCACGGGCAGCGCCTGCGGGGCGTCGGGCACCACGTCGGGCACGGCGGTCCCCGCACGGCGCCGGGCGTGGAGGGCCTGGGCCTCGGTGGGGCGCACCGCGGGCAGTCCCGCACCGTGCCGCGCGACCGGTCGGGCGGCGCCCGTGAGCGTCGTGTCCCCGCCGGGCCCGAACGGCTCCACGACGTGGACGTCGGGCTCCTCACCCCCGTCCGACGAGGGGTAGGCGGCGAACGGGCGCAGGGGGGCGCGCTGGTCGGTCACCACGCGGTGTTCCTCCTTCCGGGACGCGGGAGCGGGGGGGTCCGGCGGGCGGTCGGGGCCGGGTCAGTAGAAGGGCTGGCCCGTGCGGCGGACCCAGAGCTGGCGCTGGACCTTCTCGGCCACGTTGGTCCAGACCGCGTACTTGGCCGGGCTCAGGACCTGGTCGTGGACGCCCACGAAGTCGACCACGGTCTTGGTGAAGCTCGTCTTGAACAGGCCCAACCCGTAGTAGGGGTGCTCCTTGTTCTTCAGCTGGTCGCTCGGCGGCGTGCCGCAGAAGTCGTACTCGACGATCCCGTGCTCCCGCATGAGGTCCGTGATCGCGGTCCACTGCAGCAGGTGGGAGTCACCGTACTGGCGGCGCCGGGGCTTCGAGCCGCCGTCCTTGTAGGTGCCCTTGTTCCCGTAGGCGATGACGTAGGCGCCCACGGAGGGCTCGCCGTCCTCGTAGGTGAAGTACAGCCGGCCCTGACCGGCCTGCTCGAACGCCGTCCAGAACTTCGCGTAGTACTCGTAGGAGCGCAGGTTCACGTTCGCGTCCCCCTGCCCCACGGTGTCCATGAGCGCATACATCCGGCGCATGTTCTGCTCGGTGAGCTCGACCCGTTCGACCGTGCAGCCCTCCCGCAGGGCCCGCCGGACGGCGTTGCGCCCGCGGGAGTGCAAGGACTTCAGCACGGCCTCCTCGTCCCGGTCGGTGTCCAGGACGGCGGTGGAGTCGTTGGGCTGGATGTTGAAGGACTTCTTCAGCCCGGCCCGCGCGAGCACGCCCCGGGCGTAGTCGGAGTCCGGGACGTCCGGCTCGATCTTGATCGCGAAGACGTGCAGCCGCTGCTCGGCCACGAGCCGGGCGCTGGCCGCGGCGATCCCGGGGATGTCGTCGACGGAGGCGACGTCGGGGCCCTTGATCATGTACCAGAGCTTGCCGAGGGCCGGGACCGCCTTCTCGAGGACCAGGTTGTAGGAGGCCTGCCCGCCGTCGGCGGGCTCGTGCACGAGGTGCAGGGGCCGCCAGCCGTGGTCCGCCTTGACGTCCGCGAAGGACGCGGACTGCAGCATGTTGCCGCCGTGGGGGTTCGCCGTGACGTGGGCGTCCCAGTCGGCGATCTCCTGGGCGGTGGCGAAGCGTGCGGTGAACTCTCGCAAGGCTCTCTCAATCGTCGGGGTCGTCGGGGCCGGCCGGCCGCGGACGGCCGGCGGACCGGTGCACCGGCAGGGGCCGGCCCCGGTCAGTCTAACCGCGCAGGCCTGAGCGGCTTCCGAGCCGTGCCGGGCGGCGCCCGCGCCCCGGGGAACGCCTCTCCGGAGCCTGGTCCCGGGACGGTCCCGGGGGCCGCGCTGTGTATTCTGTTCGAGCGGTTCGCACCGGCAGGTCCGCGTCTCGCACCAGAGGGAGCCCGCCCCGATCCCAGGCGCGGTCCGGACCAGGGAGGTGGCGGCAGCCGTGGGTGGACCGGGCGGGCGGTGGAGCATCGCCCGCGCCGCGGTACTCGTGACCGGGCTGACCGCCGCCTCCACCGTCCTCGGCTTCCTCCGGGACGTCGTGGTCGCTGCCGTCTTCGGGGCGAGCGCCGAGCTCGACGCGTGGCTCGTGGCGCAGGGCGTGCTCAACGTCGTCCTCGGCCTGCTGGCCTGGGCGATGGCCCGCTCCGTGACCCCGGTGACCTCGCGGAAGGCCGCCCGGTCCGTGAGGCCGACCTTGTCGAGGGCCTCCGCGACCACGTCGGGGCCCGGGTGCGCCACGGCCGCGGGGATGTGCTGGCGGTACGCCGAGACCGCGGCCATCCAGTCGTCGCCGGCGCCGAAGACGACGTCGTAGTCCCCCTCCGCCACCGCCCGTCGGACGCCGTCGATGAAGCCGGCTCCGTCCCCGCGCGGGCGCGGCACCTCGTGGCGGACCGAGGCCGCTCGCGTGGCACCGAGCATGCCGGGCCCGTCCGGGGTGCCGACGCCCACGTGCCAGCCCGCCCGCTCGAGCGCGCGCGCCGCCGCGAGGGCCCCCCGGTCCCGGCCCGTACCCACGATGAGCGCCCGTCGCGGCGCCTGCACGGCCTGCTCCGGCTGCCGGCGGCGGTGGTCGAGCAGTCGTCGGTCGGCGGTCATCGGTCCTCCATCAGGGTGGGCAGGCATCCCTTCCACGGTAGTCGGCGCATGTGAGAGGCCCGTGAGGCACTTCCGGGCACGACACGGCGCCCGCCCACCGAACGGTGGACGGGCGCCGTGTCCGGACGGTGCGGGACGGTCCTACTCGGCGTCGTGGTCCGTCTCGAGGATCTGCACGAGCGCGTCGAGCGCGTCCTCGGCGCCGGCGCCGTCGGCACGGAGGACGACCTTGTCCCCCTGGCCGGCGCCGAGGGACATCAGCGACAGCACGCTCGAGGCGTCCATGGCCTCGTCCTCGGGCTCGCCCTCGGCGGCGATGGTGATCTCGAGGTCGTACTCCCCTGCCGCCTCGGCGAAGATCGCGGCGGGGCGGGCGTGCAGGCCCACGGACGAGGCGATGGTGGCGGTGCGTTCTGCCATGGTGGTTCTCCTTCGGGTAGCGGGGTCCTGGGTGGCGGACCCCGGTGGTTGGGGTGTGACGTAACGGTGCGGAGCGCGGGTCAGAGCCCGAGCTCGGCGAGCACGCCGAGCTCGGCCCGCACGGCCGCGGAGGCCTCCTCCGCGCTGGGCTGCTCGATCGCGAGCTCGGCGAGGGCCCGGGCGGTGTCGAGGTCGACGCTGCGCAGCACGGCCGCGACCGGCGCCAGTCCCCGGGGGCTCATGGACAGGGTGTGCACCCCGAGGCCCACGAGCACCACGGCGAGCGCAGGATCCGCCGCGGCCTCACCGCAGACCCCCACGTTGCGCGGCCCGCCGCCCTCGGACTCGGCCCGGCGGGCGCCCTCCACGGTGTACCGGATCATGCGCAGCACGGCGGGCTGCCACGGGTTGTTGAGCTCCGCGAGCGAGCCCATCATCCGGTCCGCGGCCATCGTGTACTGGGTCAGGTCGTTGGTGCCCAGGGAGACGAACTCGACGTGGCGCAGGATCTGGTCGGCGGTGACGGCCGCGGACGGCGTCTCGACCATGACCCCGGGAACGCGCAGGCCGGCGGTCTTCGCCATCTCGGCGAAGTCCCGGGCCTCGGAGGTCGTGGCGATCATCGGCGCCATGACCCACACGTCGGCCTCCGTGGCCTTCTCGGCCAGCGCGATCGCCTCGAGCTGCCTCGCCAGCACGCCCGGCACCGACCGGTCCGTGCGGAAGCCGCGAACCCCGAGCGCCGGATTCGGCTCGGCGGTGTCGGTGAGGAAGGGCAGGGGCTTGTCCGCCCCGGCGTCAAGGGTGCGGACCACGACCTTCTTGCCGGAGAAGGACTCGAGGATGGCGGTGTACTGCTCCACCTGCTCCTCGACGGACGGCTCCTTGTCCCGGCCCAGGAAGCAGAACTCGGTGCGCAGCAGGCCCACGCCCTGGGCGCCGGCCGCGGCCGCCGTGCGGGCGTCCTCGGGGGTGCCCACGTTGGCGAGCAGCGGCACCTCGGTGCCGTCCGAGAGCACGCCCCGGCCTTCGAAGGCGGTGCGGGCCGAGGCGCTGCGGACCCAGGCCTCCACGAGCTCCTGCTCCTCCTCGCCGGGCTCCGTGCGGATCTCTCCGGTGGCCCCGTCCACGAACACGCGCGTGCCGTCCGCGAGCGCCTCGACGCCCCGGGCCGCCACGATCGCGGGCAGCCCGAGGTTGCGGGCCAGGATGGCCGTGTGGGACTGCGGCCCGCCGCCGGAAGTGACCAGCGCCAGGACCATCTCGGGGTCCAGGGTCGCCGTGTCGGCGGGCGCCAGGTCCTCGGCGGTCAGCACGAACGGGACGTCCCGCTGCGGCACGCCCGGCATGGGCAGCCCCTGCAGCTGGGACACGAGCCGCGCCCGGACGTCCTCGATGTCCGCGGCCCGCTCTGCCATGTACCCGCCCAGGGCGCGCATCTGGTCGGCGTAGTCGCTCGCGGCCTCCCAGAGGGCGCGCTCGGGAGCGAGCCCCTTCCCGGTGATGAGCTTCGCGGCGTTCTTCAGCAGTGCCTTGTCCCCGGCCATGAGGGCGGTGGACTTGAGCACATCCGCGGCGTCCTTCTCGACGGCGACCTCGGCGCGGCCCTTGAGATCCGCCTTGACGGCGGCCGCGGCCGTCTGCAGCCGGGTCACGGCCGTCTCGGGCTCCTCGTCCCGCAGCGCCAGCCCCGCGGCCGGCTCGGAGACGGGCTCCGGCATGCTCACGAGCTCGCCGATGACGCGGCCCGCGCACACCCCCACGCCTGTCAGTGTCTGCATGGTGTTCCTCTTCCTAAGGGAGACGTTGCCGGACGGGAGCCCGGTGGGATCAGGCGGACGCGGGGACGGTGGCCGCACCGGCGCGCGGGCTCGACGAGTCCGCGACCCTCCCGTGCACACCGCCCACGTGCTTGAGGGCGATGACGAGCACTGCGGTTACCACCGTACCGGCGACGACCGCCAGCAGGAACAGCAGCGGGTTGCCGATCACGGGCAGGACCCACACGCCGCCGTGCGGGGCCGCCAGGGTCACGCCGAAGGCCATGCTCAGCGCACCGGCGGTCGCGCCGCCGGCCATGGTCGAGAGCAGCACGCGCAGGGGGTCGGCCGCGGCGAACGGGATGGCTCCCTCGGAGATGAAGGACAGGCCCAGCAGCCAGGCCGCCTTGCCGTTCTCCTGCTCGGCGATCGTGAAGTAGCGCTTGGCGACCGTCGAGGCGAGGGCCATGGCCAGCGGAGGCACCATGCCGGCGGCCATGACCGCGGCCATGACCTCCTGCGGGGCGGTGTTGGCGGCGGTCGCCGCGCCCAGACCGGCTGCGGCGAACGTGTAGGCCACCTTGTTGATCGGGCCGCCCAGATCGGCGCCCATCATGAGACCGAGGATCGCGCCGAGGACGAGGACGCCCGCGCCCGTCATGCCGTTGAGCCACTCGGTCAGCCAGGCCATGAACGTGGCGATCGGGCCGCCCAGCACCAGCAGCAGCAGACCGGCGGCGAAGATCGTGGCCAGCAGCGGGATGATCACCACAGGCATCAGGGAGCCCAGCCAGCGGGGCAGCCGGGGCTGCGCCAGCCAGTAGGCGGCGAGACCGGCCAGCAGGCCGCCCACGATGCCGCCGAGGAAGCCGGCGCCCATGAAGTTCGCGACCAGGCCGGCCGCGAAGCCGGGAGCGATGCCCGGCCGGTCGCTCAGTCCGTAGGCGATGTAGCCGGCCAGGGCGGGCACCAGCAGGCTCATCGCCAGGTTGCCCATCTTGAACAGGACCGCGCCGATGTACTGGGCGAGGGTGAACTCGCCGAGGTCCCATACGGTGGAGCCGGTCAGCACGTCGTCGGCGATGTTGGCGATGTCGGCGCCGGCCACCATGAACCCGAAGGCCATGAGCAGTCCGCCCGCGGCCACGAACGGGATCATGTAGCTGACACCGGTCATCACGGCCTTGCGGATGCGGGTGCCCCAGCCCTCGTTCCCGCCGGTGGACGCACCCTGCTCGGCGTCCGCGCCGGTCCCGCCCTGCACGCGCGGGGCGTCGGGGTTGCCCGCGTTGGCGAGTGCCTCCTCGATCATGACCTTCGGCTCGTCGATGCCGCGCTTGACCGGCGAGGCGACGTAGGGCTTGCCGGCGAACCGGGAGCGGTCCCGGACGTCGACGTCGGTCGCGAAGATCACCGCGTCCGCCGCGGCGATGGTGGCGGGGTCGAGCTTGGTGAAGCCCGCGGAGCCCTGGGTCTCGACCTGCAGGTCGACCCCCATGTCCTCGGCGGCGTAGGTCAGCCCGTCCGCGGCCATGTAGGTGTGGGCGATGCCGGTGGGGCAGGCCGTGACGGCCACGATCCGCTTGCCGGCGTGCGGGCCGGCGCCCTCGGCGTCGCCCGCGGTCTGCGCGGCGGGCGCGGCGCCTCCGTCGTCGGACCGGGCGTCCACCGAGGCGGGCACCGCGGCGGCGGACGTGGCGCCGGCGGCCCCCGCGCCGGCCGCGGAGGCGCCCTCGGCGGGTGCGGTCTCGGCGGTCCCGCCGAGACCCAGGGCGTCGTCGACGATCCGGACGATCTCCTGCTCGGACCGCGCGGTGCGCAGGGCCGCCACGAAGTCCTTCTTCATCAGCGAGCGGGCGAGCTTGGCCAGCAGCTTCAGGTGCGTCTGGTCGGCGCCCTCGGGCGCCGCGATGAAGAAGACGATGTCGGCGGGGCCGTCCTTGGCGCCCCAGGGGACGCCCTGGGCGAGCCGGGCCATGACCAGGGTCGGCTCGGTCACCGCGGTGGAGCGGCAGTGCGGGATCGCGATGCCGCCGGGGATGCCGGTGGCGGTCTTGTTCTCGCGGGCGATGGCGTCGGCCAGCAGCCCGTCCAGCTGCTCGGCGCGCCCGGTGCGCTGCACCAGGGCGGCCAGCTGGCCGATGACGGTTTCCTTGTCCCCGCCCAGGTCTCGGTCGAGCGAGACCAGGTCGGGTGTGATGAGCTCGGACACAGTGTTCTCCTTGCGCGGCCGGGTCGGTGCCCGGATGGTTCGGATGAGATGCGGTGGGACGAGGTGAGACGAAGTGGGACGAGGTGGGACGAGGTGGGACGAAGCGGGACGAGGTGCGGCGGGTCAGTCGGCGACGGCGCGTGCGGAGAGCTCCCGCACGGTGACCGCCTCCGGGGTGGTTCCGGAGAGGGCCGGCACCCGGGTGCCCGGCAGGGCGGCCGCCGCGGACCCGGAGGCCACGGCCTGCCGCAGGCACTCCGGCGGCCCGTCGCCGCGCTCCTGGGCGATGAGGTAGCCCGAGAGCGAGCTGTCGCCGGCGCCCACGGTGGAGCGCACGGCCACGGGATCGTGGACGGCGTGCCAGGAGCCCTCCGGAACGGTGAGCACCGCCCCGCCGGCCCCGAGGGTGGTGAGGACCGCGCCCAGGCCGCGGTCCACGAGCGCGGCGGCGGTCGCGGCCGCGAGGTCGGGATCGGCCTCGAGCCGTTCGCCGTCGACCGTCCCCACGAGCTCGGCGAGCTCCTCGCCGTTGGGCTTGATGAGGTCGGGCAGGGCGTCGGCGCCGGACGTGGCGCCGCGCAGGGCCGCCCCGGAGGTGTCCACGGCGAACAGGGGCGAATGCTCCGCCAGGGCCGACCGGACGCGGCGGACGATCCGTGCGTAGACGTCCTCGGGGGCGCCGGGCGGCAGGGAGCCGGCCAGGACCACCCAGGAGGCGTCCGCCCCGCGGTGCACGAGGAGCTCGACGACGGCGTCGACGTGCTCGGGGCCCAGCGGTGCCCCCGGGGCGTTGATCTTGGTGGTGGTGCCGTCCGGCTCGGTGATCGTGACGTTGGAGCGGATGGGGGCACCGACGGGCACCGCCTCGTAGGGGACCTCGGCCGCGGCGAGCTCCGTCAGCAGCGGGTCGCCGGGATCGCCAGGCAGCACGGCCAGGGTCGGGACTCCGCTCGCGCGCAGGGCCCGGGAGATGTTCACGCCCTTGCCACCGGCGTCCTGCCGCGCGCCGGCGGCGCGCTGGACGGCGCCGCGGCGCAGCGGGGCCGGGAGCTCGACCGTGCGGTCGAGGGACGGGTTGAGGGTGACGGTGAGGATCACGCGATCACCACCTCGACGTCGGCCTCCTCGAGGGCGGCGGCCAGCTCCGGACCGGGTGCCCGGTCGGTGATGAGCGTGTCGACTTCGTCGAGCGACGCGAAGCGCATGAGGGTCTCCTGATCGTGCTTGGCGGAGTCGCAGAGGACCACGACCCGCCGGGAGGTCTGGATGATGGCGGTCTTGACGACCGCTTCGATGGGGTCCGGGGTGCTCAGCCCGAACGCGGCGTGGAGCCCGTTGCAGCCCACGAACGCGAGGTCCGGGCGCAGCCGCGTGTAGTGCTCCGCGGCCCGTCCGCCGGCGGCGGCCCAGGTGAGCTTGCGGACCCGCCCGCCGACGAGCTCGAGCCCGATGCCCGTGGCGTCGGCGAGCTTGGCGGCGATGTGCAGGGCGTGGGTGATGATGAGCTGCTCCTGCCCGTCCGGCAGCGTGGAGTCGGTGCGGACGATGAGGTCGGCCAGGGCCTCGACGGTGCTGCCGGCGTCGAGCACGACGGCCCCCGCCCCGCTGGTGCGCAGGAGGTCGAACGCCGCCTGCGCGATCCGCCGCTTCTCCGGGGTGTTCAGGTGCTTGCGGGACGCGATGGCCTTCTCGTCGGACGTCGACTGGTCCGCGGAGACTGCGCCCCCGTGCACCCTGCGGAGCCTGCCCGCGGCCTCGAGGGCCGCGAGGTCGCGGCGGACCGTCTCCATGGTGACGTCGAAGCGGCGCGCCAGGTCCGCGCCGTTGACCCGGCGGGTGGTGACCACCAGTTCGGCGATCTCGGCCTGGCGTTCTTCTGCGAACATGGCGTGCACCTCACGGACGAAAACGTTGGACTGTCATTGCGTTCCCTTGAGTTTATGTGAGTTCGTGTGGTTTTACCAGGGGTTGTGGTGACCCACTTCACGAAGAGCCACATTCGGTGGCGCGGCCGGTGCCGGGGTCCGACCTCGTCGTCGCGCACCGTCCCTCCGCCCTCCGGGACGCGGCTATCATCCTGGTGGTGGAGGGCCGCCGCATCGTGGCGCGGGTCGCGCACGAGGCGTTCCCCGCGAGCCGGTTCGCGGCGCCCGCGTCCCCGACGACGCCACCAACGACGCCACCGACGACGCCTCAGAGATGCAGGAGAGCACTCCCCATGACACCCCGTGAGCTCTACGGACGCTTCGCCCTCGCGGAGGCGGTGACCTGGACGCTGCTGATCCTCGGCATGGTCCTGAAGTACACGGGGGTCTCGGAGGCCTTCGTGCCCGTCTTCGGCATGCTGCACGGGCTCGTGTTCCTGGGGTACTGCGTGGTGACCTGCTTCGTCTGGGTCGACCAGCGGTGGTCCGCGGGCTTCGGGGTGCTGGGCCTGGCGAGCGCCTTCGTCCCGTACGCCACGATCCCCTTCGAGCGCCGCGCGCAGCGCTCGGGCCGGCTCGACGGCGGCTGGCGCCTGGCCCCCGGCGGCGACGGTCCCACCACGGTGCTGGAGAGACTCGAGGCCTGGTCCCTCCGCAGCCCGTGGCTGGCGGTGGCGGCCGGCGTGGTCGTCGTCGCGGGCCTCGCCTCGGTGCTCCTCTACCTGGGCCCGCCCGTCCCCCGCGGCTGATCCCGGCGCGCGCCGCGCCGGTTCCTGGCGACCACGGGCCCGGTATAGCGTGGTCGTCAGGACGGCCCCGCCGACCGACGGCGGCGCCACGAGGAGGATCTCCGTGACCAATTTCGCCAACGTCGAGCGCCGGCACCTCGCCGCGCTCCTGCGCCGACTGGGCCCCGACGCCCCCACCCTGTGCGAGGGCTGGAGGACCCGCGACCTCGCCGTGCACCTCGTCCTGCGCGGCGGGCGCCCGGACATCCTCGCCGGCAGGGTGCTGCCGCGGGTGCCCGTGCTGGGCGAGCGCGTCCGCCGCGCCGAGCAGACCGTCGCCGGCCAGCCGTGGGAGGAGCTCGTGCGGAAGGTGGAGCACCCTCCGCTGTACTCGCCCGCACGGCTGGGTCCGGTGGACAAGCGGCTGAACACCGTGGAGTACTTCGTCCACCACGAGGACGTCCGCCGTGCCCAGCCCCAGTGGCACGAGCGCCCGCTGCTGCACGACGAGGAGCAGACCCTGTGGCGGTCCCTGACCCTGATGGCCAAGGTCATGCTCAAGGACGAGGAGGACACCGTGGTGCTCATCGCCCCGTCCTACGGCGCCGTGCGCGGCGGTCGTGGCAGGACGGGGACCGTGCGCGTGCTGCGCGCCGCGCCGAGCGAGCTGCTGCTGTGGGCCTTCGGCCGCCGCGAGCAGGCCAAGGTGGAGCTGACCGTCGAGTAGTCCGTGCCCGCACGGACGCAGGGAGGGGACCGCGCACGGCGCGGTCCCCTCCCTGCGTTCCCGGGCGGTCAGCGGAACAGGTCGGCCCGGACACCCATGATGATCCGGTCACCGGGCCGCGCGGTGCGCATGTACCGGGCGACCTCGTGCTCGTGCAGGGCGATGCACCCTGCCGTGGGCTTCTTGTTCGCGTGCAGGAAGATCGCGAAGCCGTTGCCCTGGACGATGGGCGAGTCGGGCGGGCGGTTGTAGTTGATCACCACGCCCAGCCGGTAGTCGCCGGAGAGCGAGAAGTACCACATGTTCTCGTCGGGCCAGGTGTAGCCGGTGGACTCGAAGTACTTGTTGTAGAGCGTGCCCAGGCGCCCGCCCCACCGCGAGTTCGGGTTCAGCTGCCGGTAGGGCAGCGCGGTGCCCGGGTTGTAGACCCCGAAGGACTCCGTGACCGAGTACGAGCCCTGCGGCGAGAACAGGTACTGCGTGTGCCCCGAGGGCACCCCCGGCCGCTTGAACCCGCTGGCGCCCACGTAGGCCGACGTCCGCCACTCCTCGACGTAGCTGCCGCCGATCCGCACGCAGTTGACGAAGGTGGCCTGGGAGCGCCCGTAGCCCTCGGCGATGGTCAGGGACACCCGTGCCGCGTTGCGGGTCGGCTGCACGGAGCGTCCCGTGTTGAGGTGGTGGCACTCACCGCGGAACAGGTGCGTCCGGGCCCCAGTGGCGCGGCTCCAGGTCACGAGTCCCCGCTGGAACTTCTGGTGGACACTGCCGGTCCCGATCTCGTCCGTGACGGGGTAACCGAGCGACCCGCGCTCGCGTCCCGTGGCGATCCACCGCTGCCCGATGGCGCCGTTCGTCTTGACCGCCCGGGCCCCGGTGGAGGGGCTCCAGTAGATCGTGTGGGCCTTGGTGAAGGACTGCCGGCACCCGCCGGCAGCCAGCCCGCAGATCTCGTCGGTCGTGGGGTACCCGTAGGCCCCGGCCTCGCGTCCGCCGCGGATCCACTTGTGGCCGATGGCGCCCCGGGTGTTCACCGTCCGCGCCCCGGTGGAGGAGCTCCAGAAGATCGTGCGGTTTCCCGAGAAGGACTGCCGGCACCCGCCGGACGACCCGCAGACCTCGTCAGTGGTGGGGTACCCGTAGGCCCCGGCCTCGCGTCCGCCGCGGATCCACTTGTGGCCGATGGCGCCCCGCATGTTCACGGTCCGCGCCCCGGTGGAGGAGCTCCAGAAGATCGTGCGGTTGCTCGAGAAGGACTGCCGGCACCCGCTGCCGGCCAGCCCGCAGGTCTCGTCCTCGACCGGCCAGCCCAGGGCGTCCACCCCGCCGGCGAGGATCCACCGGTGGCCGATCGCGCCCCGCAGCTGCACGAAGTGCGCGCCGTGCGCCTCGGACCACAGGACCACCCCCCTCTCGTGCGGCCACTCCCAGCCGCCCTTCCAGGGGCGCATCCCGGCGATCGGCCCCCCGGTGCGGGCGGCCGCGCGGGCCGCGGCGGCCTCCAGCGCCTGCCGGACCTCGGCGGGCACGTCCACGTCCTCCGCGGCGGCGGCCGCGGCGTCCTGCGCGCCGGCCTCCGGTGCGGCCGGCTGCGCCTCGGCGGGATCCGCCCCTGCGGAGTCCTCAGCCGTCGGCTCGGCCGAGCGCGTCGGCTCGGCCGGATCCGTCGGCTCGGCCGGATCCGTCGGCTCAGCAGAAGCCGTCGGGTCCGCCGGGGCCGTCGCCCGGCCCTCGAGGTCGGGGGCGAGCGTGAGCACGGCACGGGCGGCGGCACCCGCGGCGTCCACCACGCCGTAGGCCACCTCCACCGAGGGGGCGTCGGCCGGCTGCTCGGCAGCAGGCGTCAGGGCGAGGACCGGGTGGCCGGGGACCTCCCAGCCCTCGGGCAGGGACCCGGGCTCATCGTCCGGGGACACCACGCGCAGGGATCCGAGGTCCGTGCGCAGCTCGTCGACGAGCTCGTCGGCCGAGGGGTCCACGAGCAGGAGCCGGACCGCCGCGGGCTCGTCGAGACCGTCGTTGGCCAGGACGTCGACGAGCGCGGTTCCGCCGTCGGTCACGGTGGACTCGTCGTCCACCGGGTCGAGCCGCACGGTCGCCGCGACGGCGCCAGCGGCAGGAGCGGACGGCGCCGTCGGAGCGGCCGAGACACCGGGGGCGGGAGCGGACGGCGCCGCGGACGCCCCCGGGGCGCCGGCGATGACGACCGCGAAGCAGGCCGCGACCGCGGCGGGGATGCGCAGAGCTGAGATCTTCATGAGGGGGTCCCTTGCTGGGCGTTCAGTCGGTGAACTCGACGTAGTGATCGGGGGTGGTGGTGGCGAAGACGCGAACGGCCAGCTCGGTGCCGTGCGCCGCGGAGAAGGCGACGTCGAGGGAGGCGCTCTCCCCGGGGGCGATGGTCGGGAAGGTCTCCATCGGCACGCCCAGGGACTCGTCGAAGACGGGAACCGCCGGCTCCCCGCCGGCGACGGCGACCGGGAAGGACCAGGGCACGGCGTCGACCGGGGTGCTGCCGGTGTTGGTGAGAGTCAATGTGAAGACCTGCACCGGGGTGCCGGGGGCGGCCCGGACGGGACGCTCACCGGTGGTGGCGGGACGGGGGCCCTCCACCACGGCCTCGAGGGAGCCGTCGAGGCGCTGGGTCGTGCCGAAGGATCCGGCGGCGTCCCGGGTGGAGGTGTCGTCGTAGGGGGCCACGTCGTTGCCCGACGGGGCGGAGCTGGCGTCCGGTGTCGCCGGTGCAGCGGTCCCGGTCTGTGCGGAGGTGGTTCCCCCGGCGGCCGAGGCCGCCGACGGGCTGGTGCCGGGAGCGGTAGTGGTGCCCGCCCCCGGATCCCCGGCGCAGCCTGCCAGCGCGACGACGAGCAGTGCCGCGCAGACGGGCCCGAACCGGCCGGCGGGCGTGGGTGGGAAGGGAACTGCCATGGGGGGACTCCTCGACACGGTCCTGGGGGGGGACCGACCGGCACCGCGCCGCCTCCGGATGAGCGGCGGCGCGGTGCCGGTCGTTGGGGGTCACGCTACACGCGCCATTTGCTTTTGTGACTTGAATGACACCGTGTGGCGCGCGGTGCCGCGGCCTCAGGGGCAGGGGCGGACCGAGAGCGACTCCTGGAGCGCGGCGGCGGAGGTCTGGCGGCTGCTGATCCGCCTCAGGCGAGACGAGCAGCTGCTGCTGCACGTGGCCGAGGCGATGGGCAAGGACATCCCGGCGGCGCTGATCGCCGCCTCGGTGCGGGCGACGCTCGTGGGCGCCGCCCAGTTCGACGACCAGCGCAACGCCTTCGCCCGGGTCGCCGTGGTGCCGCAGGAGCCGCTGCCCCACACCGGCGCGTTCGTCACCGCGTCCTCCGCCCGCCGGGACCCGGCCACCGGACGGGTCGAGCACGTCGATGCCTGGGACGGCCTCGCTTTCGTCCTCACGGCCGACGGCTGCCGCCGGCCGGAGCGCCCGGGCCCAGCCCGGCGTACTCCTCGAGGGTCAGCCACGGCTCGGGCTCCAGTTCGGCCCAGCGGGCGCCCACGGCGAGGCCCGTCCGGTGCTCGCTGTGGCCCGGACGGGCGGCGACGGTGTCGGCGGTCTCCTGACCGTGCTGCTGGACGCGGCTTTCGTAGGGCCTCTGTGTCAAGGGAGGGCCGGTTTGTTGGCCGTCAGGTCCTTGAGCATGGTGCGGTAGACGACGTTGCTCAGCCGACGTTTGAGGGCT
>NZ_JBISWK010000108.1:0-11719 GCF_044462205.1 Kocuria rhizosphaericola
CCGCGGACGGTGCGGGGGTCTGCGGGCGAGGGGCTCAGCGTTCGCGCTCGCCGCGGATGAAGGCCTCCAGGTTGGCCCTGGCCACGTCGTCGGGCTGCTGCTCGTGCGGGGACTTCATGAAGTACGCCGAGGCCGAGGTCAGCGGACCCCCGATCCCGCGGTCCGCCCCGATCTTCGCCGCCCGGATCGCGTCGATGATCACCCCGGCCGAGTTCGGCGAGTCCCACACCTCCAGCTTGTACTCCAGCGAGATCGGGGCGTTGCCGAAACCGTGGCCCTCCAGGCGCACGAAGGCGAACTTCCGGTCCTCCAGCCACGGCACGTGGTCCGAGGGACCGATGTGCACGTCCTTGGTCCCGAACTCCTTCTCCACGTTGGAGGTCACCGCCTGGGTCTTGGAGATCTTCTTGGACTCCAGCCGGGTGCGCTCGAGCATGTTCATGAAGTCCATGTTCCCGCCCACGTTGAGCTGGTAGGTGCGGTCCAGCACGTAGCCGCGGTCCTCGAACAGCTTTGCCAGCACCCGGTGGGTGATCGTCGCCCCGATCTGGGACTTGATGTCATCACCGACGATCGGCACCCCGGCGGCGGTGAACTTGCCCGCCCACACCGGGTCGGAGGCGATGAACACCGGCAGGGCGTTGACGAAGGCCACCCCCGCCTCGATCGCGGCCTGGGCGTAGAACCGGTCGGCTTCCTCCGAGCCCACCGGCAGATAGGACACCAGCACGTCCACCTGCGCGTCCTTCAGCGCCTGGGCCACGTCCACCGGGGGCTCGGTGGACTCCTCGACCACCTCCCGGTAGTAGGACCCGAGCCCGTCCAGGGTGGGCCCGCGCTGGACGGTGACCCCGGTGTGGCCGACCTCGGCGAAGACCATGGTGTTGTTCTGCCCGGCGGTGATCGCCTCGCACAGATCGACCCCGACCTTGGCGGCGTCGACGTCGAAGGCGGCCACGAACTCGATGTCGGACACGTGGTAGTCGCCGAGGACCACGTGCATCAGACCGGGCACGGTGGCGCCCGGATCGGCGTCGGCGTAGAAGTGCACGCCCTGGATCAGCGACGAGGCGCAGTTGCCGACACCGGCGACGGCCACGCGAATGGGATGGTGGGACACGGGACTCCTTTGTCTGATCGTCTGGTCCTGTCCCCGGCGCACCGGGCGGAGGCCAGAGCGGGGGCCCGGCACCCTGCCGGGCAGGACCCAGCGCTCCAGTCTAGTGCCCCTCAGCAGCGGGTGCGGCCGGACGGTCCGTCGCCCCCGTCGGGCTCACAGCGCGCTGAGGAGCAGGCCGAGGGCGAGCACCAGGAAGAGCATGCCGGCGGCGAGCTCCACCGCTGCCCCGTGCCGCCGGAAGCCCGCGGCCAGCCGCTGGACCGAGCCGACCCACGCGACCGCCGTGAACCAGGCGAGGCCCACGGCCACGAGCAGCGCGAAGACCAGGGCCGTCTC
Source organism: Kocuria rhizosphaericola (assembly GCF_044462205.1). Classification (NCBI taxonomy): domain Bacteria; kingdom Bacillati; phylum Actinomycetota; class Actinomycetes; order Micrococcales; family Micrococcaceae; genus Kocuria; species Kocuria rhizosphaericola. The sequence goes on from NZ_JBISWK010000108.1 coordinate 1,457, forward strand.
CCACCACAGCGCACCCGCCGGGACCACGTTGGCGAACAGCGCCACGAAGAAGATGATGGCCTTCGCGTTCGAGAGATTCGTCACGAGCCCGAGCACGAAGCCCCGCCCGGGCGTGACGCGGCCACCGGGCGGTGCCTTCGGCTCCTCCGGGACCGCACCGGGGCCGCCGCCCGCTGCGCTCGGCACCCGGGCGGGCGCGGCCCGCGCGACGAGTCCCGCCCGGATCCCGTTCACGCCCAGCCAGCCCAGGAACAGCGCCCCGGCCACCTGGATGATCCGCTGGACCGTGTCCGCCTGGCCGATCAGGACGGTCACCCCGGTGAGGGAGAGCGTGATCCACACCAGGTTGCCGGTCATCACGCCCACCGCGGTGAGCACGCCGGCCGCCCGGGAGCCCAGCGACGCGTTGCGCAGGATCACCAGGACGTCCGGGCCGGGGGCGACGATCCCGGCGATCCACAGCCCGAGCAGGGCGAGGTACTGCGAGGCCTCCACGGCTACCGGGCCCCGCCGCTCACGCGGTCTTGGAGTCGCGGGCGCCCGCCCAGATGTTGATGTCGGAGTCCGTGGCCAGCCGGTCGATCGCCTCCAGCTCCTCCGGTGTGAAGGACAGGTGGCGCACGGCGCCCACGCTGTCCTCGAGCTGCTGCGGCGAGGAGGCCCCCACGAGCGCGGTGCTCACCTGGCCGTCCGCCTGCTCGCGCAGCACCCACGCGATCGCCATCTGGGCCAGGCTCTGCCCGCGCTCGGCGGCGATGTCGTGCAGGCCGCGGACCTTCTCCAGGGTCGGGTCGGTCAGCCACTCCGGGTTCAGGGACTTCTCCGCCGCGGCCCTGGAGCCCTCCGGGACGCCCTGGAGGTACCGGTCCGTGAGCATGCCCTGGGCCAGGGGGGAGAACACGATCGAGCCCATCCCCGCCTCCGTCAGGGCGCCCAGCAGCGAGGTCCCCGACGGGCCGGGCGACTCGATCCACCGGTTGAGCAGCGAGTAGGACGGCTGGTGGATCAGCAGCGGCGTGCCGAGCTCGCGCATGACCTGCTGGGCGCGCAGGGTCAGCTCGGCGTTGTAGGAGGAGATCCCGACGTACAGGGCCCGCCCGGAGCGCACGATGTGGTCGAGGGCCCGCATGGTCTCCTCGAGCGGGGTGTCCGGGTCCGGGCGGTGGTGGTAGAAGATGTCCACGTGGTCCAGGCCCATCCGCCGCAGGGACTGGTCGAGGGAGGACACCAGGTACTTCCGCGAGCCGCCGAAGCCGTACGGGCCCGGCCACATGTCCCACCCGGCCTTCGAGGAGATCACGAGCTCATCCCGGTACGGGGCGAGGTCCTGCGCCAGGATCCGCCCGAAGTTCAGCTCCGCCGCGCCGGCCGGCGGGCCGTAGTTGTTGGCGAGGTCGAAGTGGGTCACGCCGAGGTCGAAGGCCCGGCGCAGCGTGGCGCGCTGGGTGCCGAGCGGCTTGTCGTCGCCGAAGTTGTGCCACAGCCCGAGCGAGATCACGGGCAGCTTGAGGCCGGACTCGCCCACGCGGCGGTACGGCATGGTCTCGTACCGGTCCGGGGCCGGGAGGTAGGGGACATCGGGTCCGTAGGTGCGCACGGCGGCCTTTCGGGGGTCGGGGGAACTGTTCGTTGGACGGTCGTGGGGGCTCAGTAGCGCACGACGGCCGCGCCGTGGGCGGGCAGCGCCGCGACGGCTCCGCCGCCGGTCCCGGCGGTCAGCGACACGTCGCCGGAGCCGAAGAGCACCTCGGCGTCCTGGCGGCCGGGGAACGGGACCCGCGCGGGCTCGGCGCCGAAGTTCAGCAGCACCGCGACCCCGTGGTCGGAGCCCGGGGCCGTGGCCCGGCGCAGCACGAACCAGCGGGCGTCCTCGTCGAGGTCGGTGCCGATCGTGTCGAAGCGCGGGTCGGTGAGCTCGGGCACCGCGCGCCGCAGCGCGATGAGCTCGCGATAGGCGGCCAGCACCCGGGCGTGGTCGTCCCGGCCGGGCTCGTCCCAGTCGAGCTTCGAGTCCGTGAACGTGCTGGGGGCCTGCGGGTCCGGGACCGTGTCCTCGTCCCAGCCCATGGACGCGAACTCCGCCTTGCGGCCCTTCGCCACGGCCTCCCCCAGCTCGCGCTCGGGGTGGGCGGTGAAGAACTGCCACGGGGTGGACGCGCCCCACTCCTCCCCCATGAACAGCATGGGGGTGAACGGCTGGGTGAGCAGCAGGGCGGCGCCCAGCACCAGCTGGTCGGGCGTGAGGCTCGCGCTGATCCGGTCCCCCGCCGCGCGGTTGCCGATCTGGTCGTGGTTCTGAATGCACGTGACGAACTGCCACGGGCGCACCCGCTGCTTGTCGACCGGCCGGCCGTGGTGGCGGCCGCGGAAGACCGACATGGTGCCGTCGTGGTAGAACGCGTCCCGCATCACCTTGTCGAGGGTCCCGAGGGCGGCGAAGTCGGCGTAGTAGCCCTGCGTCTCCCCGGTGAGCGCCACGTGCGACGCGTGGTGGAAGTCGTCGAGCCACTGCGCGGTCATGCCGAGGCCGTGGGCCGTGGTCGGCGTGATCATCCGGTGGTCGTTGAGGTCGGACTCCGCGACGGTGAACAGGGGCTTGCCGGTCTCCACGCCCACGCGCTCCACGAGCTCGGCGATCTCCTCGAGGATGTGCACGGCCCGGTGGTCCTGCAGGGCGTGCACGGCGTCGAGGCGGAACCCGTCCACGTGGTAGTCCCGCAGCCACATCTCCACGTTGTCGAGGATGTAGTCCCGGACGCCGTCCGAGCCCCAGCCGTCGAGGTTGATGAGGTCGCCCCAGGTGCTGGAGCCCGGCTTGAAGTAGTCGGCGAACAGGGGCAGGTAGTTCCCGGACGGGCCCAGGTGGTTGTAGACCACGTCCTGGATCACGCCGATCCCCTTCTGGTGGCACGCGTCCACGAAGCGCTGGTAGGCCGCGGGCCCGCCGTAGGACTCGTCCACGGTGTACCAGAGGACCCCGTCGTAGCCCCAGTTGTGCTCGCCGTTGAACCCGTTGACGGGCAGCAGCTCCACGAAGTCCACGCCGAGGTCGGCGAGGTGGTCGAGCCGCTCGACCGCGGAGTCCAGGGTGCCCTCCGGGGTGAACGTGCCGACGTGCATCTCGTAGACCACCGAGCCGGCCAGGGTGCGGCCGGTCCACGCGCCGTCGCCCCACCGGTGCGCGGAGGCCTCGAACGTGCAGGAGAGGTCGTGCACGCCCTGGGGCTGGCGGCGGGAGCGCGGGTCCGGGAGGACCTCGGAGACCTGGGAGCGCTCCTCCGCCGTGCCCTCGTCGAAGGTCTTGCCCAGCAGGTAGCCGTAGCGCACGGTGCCCTCGGGGACGTCGACGCCGTCGGGCAGGGTCCACCAGCCGTCGCGGCGCGCCGCGGTGCCGGCCGGCGAGTCCTCGGGCAGGTCCGCGGCGGGGACCATGTCGTGGTCGCCGCCCTCGATCCGCACGGTCACCGCCCTGGCGTGCGGGGCCCAGACGTCGAAGCGGTTCAGGTGGTCGCGGGTGTTCATGGAGGTTCAGGAGTCCTTCCGGCGCAGCAGCGCCACGGGGTAGTCGGCCAGCAGCCGGGACAGCGGTACGGTGCCCGTGTGCAGGCGGCGGGTCAGCACGTCCTCGAAGTCGCCCGAGGGCAGGTCGAGGGTCTCGCCGTCGAAGCCGCCGGCGGCCGCCAGGCCCAGGGGCAGGCGGGTGGCCACGGTCACGGCGCCGCCGCGGTCGAACGCGAACACGTGCCCGGCCAGGGGACCGGAGGCGACGAGCGGGGTGTAGCCGGTGAACAGCTCGGGGCGGTCCCTGCGCAGCCGCAGGGCGCGGCTGGTGACGAGCAGCTTGGCGGCGGCGTCCGGTCCCACGGCGGGGATGCCGTCCGCGGTGCCGCCCACGGGGGTGTCCAGGCGGGCGAGCTTGGCGGCCCGCTCCCCGAAGTCGACGGGACGGCGGTTGTCGGGGTCCACGAGGGACTCGGCCCACAGCTCGGAGCCCTGGTAGACGTCCGGGACGCCGGGCATCGTGAGCTGGACGAGCTTGGCGGCCAGCCCGTTCGCCCATCCGGCCGCGGTGACGTGCACGGCGAAGCCCTCGACCACGGCCCGCATCTGCGGGTCGTGGAAAACGAGCTCGACGAAGCGGGTGAGCCGCTGCTCGAAGTCCGCGTCCCCGTCGACCCAGGCGGTGGAGTTGCCGGCCTCGCGGGCCGCCTTGAGGGCGTAGTCGAGCGCCCGCTCCTGCGAGACGGGCCAGGCGCCCACCACGGCCTGGAGCACGAGGTTCACGAGCGGGCCGTCGCCGACCAGGGCCCCGGCCTCCCCGGCGAGCCTCTTGACGGTGCCGACCACGCCGGCCCACTGCTCCCCGGCCTCGGCGAGCACGGTGATCCGCGCCCGCACCGCCTCCGAGCGCTTGGTGTCGTGCGTGGACAGCGCCGTCATGGCCAGGGGCTCCTCGGCGGCCCGCCGGGCGAGCTCGGCGTGCGCCTCCTCGGGCGTCACGGCGAAGTGCGACGGGTCGCCGCCCACCTCGGTCAGCGACGTCAGGCGGGGGAAGCGGTAGAACGCGGTGTCCTCCACGCCCTTGGCCATGACCATCCCGGAGGTCTGCTGGAAGCGGCGCGCGAGCTCACCGAGCTCCGCCTCGTCGGTCGCGTCGACCCCGAGCAGCCCGCCCAGGGTCCCGATCTCGCCGGAGAGGTCCGGGCGCTGCTCCCGGGCCGCCTCGAGGGCCGCCCGCAGGTGCTCGGCGCCCTCGGGCAGGTAGCTGCGGTAGACGGGGAAGTTCGCGAGGATCTCCGCCAGCGCGTCCACCGCGACGTCGCGGTCCAGGCCGGCGTCCTCGGGCACGAGGCGTGCCAGGCGCCGGACCTCGGCCAGCAGCGCGCCGTCGGCCATGGCGCGCTTGGTGCCGTGGATCAGCTCGTCCCAGTGGACGGGCTCGCCGTCCCGCAGCCGGGCGTCCAGGCTCGTGAGCGCGTACTCCCCGGCCGGGTCGGTGAGCAGCCGGTCGAGCACGCCGAGGGCGTCGTAGCCGGTGGTGCCCTCGGTGGCCCAGTCGCGGGGCAGCCGCTCGCCCGGCTCGAGGATCTTCTCCACGACGACGTAGGCGCCGCCCGTGAGCTCCTTCAGCTGCTCGAGGTACTGCCGCGGGTCGCGCAGCCCGTCGGGGTGGTCGATGCGGAGGCCGTCGACGAGGCCCTCGTCGATCCACCGCTTGATCTCGGCGTGGGACTCGTCGAAGACCTCCGGGTCCTCGACGCGCACGCCGGCGAGCGTGGCCACGGTGAAGAACCGGCGGTAGTTGAGCTCGGCGTCGCCGCGGCGCCAGTTCACGAGCTCGTAGTGCTGCCGGTCGTGGACGTCCTGCGGGTCGTCGCCCTCCGCCCACGTGCCCTCGGCCAGCGGGTACACGTTGTCGTAGTAGCGCAGCGTGCCGTCCTCGACCCGCAGCCGGGCGAGCTCGTCCTCGCCGTCGCCCAGCACGGGGATCAGCACCCTGCCGCCGCCGGCCGCCCACTCGACGTCGAAGGCCTTCGCGTACGGCGAGTCCTGTCCCTGCGCCAGGAGGGACCACCACCAGGGGTTCTGCTCCGGGACGGCGACGCCCTGGTGGTTCGGGACGATGTCCACGAGCACCCCCATGCCGCGGGCGTGGGCGGCGTCGGCGAGCGCCTTCAGCCCGGCGGCACCGCCCCGGACCGGGTCCACCTCGGCGGGGGACGCGACGTCGTAGCCGTGGTCGGAGCCGTCGACGGCCCGCAGGATCGGCGAGAGGTAGACCCAGTCGGCGCCGAGGTCGTGGAGGTAGTCCACGAGCCCGGCCGCGCGGTCGAGCGTCAGGTCGGAGGTGATCTGGAGTCGGTAGGTCGATGTCGGTGTGCGCACGGCTCCAGTCTGTCGGCCCGGCCCCGGAAACGCCAGCAGGCTGTCGACCCGTGTCCGGGTCGACAGCCTGCCGGGGCCGTCAGGTCACTGGTCCTGCGGGACCTTCGCGTACGCGGCCACGGAGGCGGCGACGGAGGCGTCGGGCTCCTCCTCGGGGGCCTCGTAGGCGCGCAGCACGACCATCGACTTGCCCTCGAGGACGATCGACGTGCGGGCCTTGCGGATCTGTCCGTCGGCGTACTTGCCCGCGGTGTCGATGACCTCCTCCCACTGCCGGCCGTAGCGCACCGGCGGGAGCTTGCACTTGACGGGCTCCGGGTTGGAGTTGAAGTACACGATGAAGTTCACGTCCGTGATGGGCCGCCCGCGCATGTCCACGCCGGCGATGCCGTTGCCGTTGAGCCACATCCCGAAGGAGCGGGACAGCGGCTCGTCCCAGTCGGCCGGCTTGAGCGGGGCCCCGTCCGTGTTCAGCCACGCGATGTCGGGCATCGGGCGGCCGGTGTCGTCCGCGTCCATCTCGACGGGCCGGCCGTCGAAGAACTCCGAGCGCCGGAACGTCGGGTGGTCGTGGCGCAGGTGGGTCACGGCGGCCACGAACTCGGTGAGCGGGCCGTCCATGGTGTCCCAGTTGATCCACGACAGCTCGTTGTCCTGGCAGTACGTGTTGTTGTTGCCGTCCTGCGTGCGGCCCAGCTCGTCGCCGTGCAGCACCATGGGCGTGCCCTGGGACAGCAGCAGCGTCGCGAGGAAGTTGCGCTGCTGGCGGGAGCGCAGGGCGAGCACCTCCGGGTCGTCGGTGGGTCCCTCCACCCCGCAGTTCCAGGAGCGGTTGTGGGACTCGCCGTCGTTGTTGCCCTCGCCGTTGGCCTCGTTGTGCTTCTCGTTGTAGGAGACGAGGTCGCGCAGCGTGAAGCCGTCGTGGGCGGTGACGAAGTTGATCGAGGCGAACGGACGGCGGCCGCTGTGCTCGTAGAGGTCGGCCGAGCCCGTGATCCGGGAGGCGAACTCGCCGAGGGTCGCCGGCTCCCCGCGCCAGAAGTCGCGCACGGTGTCCCGGTACTTCCCGTTCCACTCCGTCCACTGGGGCGGGAAGTTGCCCACCTGGTAGCCGCCGGGGCCGACGTCCCACGGCTCCGCGATGAGCTTCACCTGGGAGACGACCGGGTCCTGCTGGACGAGCTCGAAGAACGTGGCCAGCTTGTCCACGTCGTAGAACTCGCGGGCCAGGGCGGAGGCGAGGTCGAAGCGGAAGCCGTCCACGTGCATCTCGGTCACCCAGTAGCGCAGGGAGTCCATGATGAGCTGCAGCGAGTGGGGGTGGCGGACGTTGAGGGTGTTGCCGGTGCCCGTGTAGTCCATGTAGAACTTCTGGTCGCCCTCCACCGTCCGGTAGTAGGCCTGGTTGTCGATGCCCTTCATGGACAGCGTGGGGCCCATGTGGTTGCCCTCGGCCGTGTGGTTGTACACCACGTCGAGGATGACCTCGATGTCGGCCTGGTGCAGGGCGCGCACCATGGCCTTGAACTCCTGGACCTGGCCGCCGAGGTCGTTGGTGGAGTGGTACTCGTTGTGCGGGGCGAAGAACCCGATGGTGTTGTAGCCCCAGTAGTTGCGCAGCTGCTGGTCGAGCAGGGTGCTGTCCTGCACGAACTGGTGCACGGGCATGAGCTCGATGGCCGTGACCCCCAGTTTCTGCAGGTGCGTGATCACCGCGGGGTGGGCCACGCCGGCGTAGGTGCCGCGCTGCTCCTCGGGCACCTCCGGGTGCTGCTGGGTCAGGCCCTTGACGTGGGCCTCGTAGATCACGGACTTGTGGTACGGCGTGCGGGGGGTGCGGTCGCCCTCCCAGTTGAAGAACGGGTTGATCACCACGCCCATCATCATGTGGGGGGCGGAGTCCTCGTCGTTGAACGAGTCCTCGGCGCCGAAGTCGTAGGAGAACAGCGCCTGGTCCCAGTCGATCTGGCCGGAGACGGCCTTGGCGTAGGGGTCGAGCAGCAGCTTGGCGGGGTTGAAGCGCTGGCCCTCGGCGGGGTTCCACCGTCCGTGCACGCGGTAGCCGTAGCGCTGCCCGGGCTGGATGGTCGGGAGGTAGCAGTGCCAGACGTAGCTGTCCTGCGCCGCGACGTCGATGCGGGTCTCGGTGCCGTCCTCCTCGAACAAGCACAGCTCGACCTTCTCGGCGGCCTCGCTGAAGAGGGCGAAGTTCGTGCCGGTCCCGTCGAAGGTGGCTCCGAGGGGGTAGGGCTGACCTGGCCAGACTTCCATGGGGGATCTCCTGTCGTACCGCCGGGCAGGGGTCACCGTCAGCGGGCTGGGTATTGGGGCAAGTGGGATTAACCTTAGCCCGGCCGGGAGCCGCCCGTGTCCCGGGGGGCGGTGCCCCCGGGCGCGGGGCCGTGCTCAGCGGCCGGAGCGCAGGACCGTGCGCACGTTCGCGGACAGCGCCGTGGGCGGCACGGGCCCGAGGCCCTCGAGCCGGGACGCGTAGCCGTGCACGGCCACGGCGAGGGCCGCGGCCACCGCGAGGCGGGCGTCCCCGCGCGCCCACTCCCCCGCGGCGGCGAAGGCGTCCGGGTCCTCCGCGCAGCCCGCGAGCGCCGTGCCCATGATCCCCGCGAGGGTGTCCCCGCTGCCCGCGGTCGCCAGCCACGGGCTGCCGTCGGCCTGGGAGAACAGGGTCCCGTCGGGGGACGCGACGAGGGTGGTGGCGCCCTTGAGGACGACGACGGCGCCGGTCCCCTCCGCGGCCGCGCGCGCCCACCGGGCGGGCTCGGCCTCGATCGCCGCCCGGTCGGGGGCCTCCCCGCCACCGCTCAGGGCGGCGAGCCAGGCGAGCACCTGCTCGAGCTCCCCGGCGTGCGGGGTGAGGACCTTCCCCGGGCCGAGGATCCCGTCGGCGGCGGCCCGGGCCGCCGCGTCGAGCGCGCCGGCGTCGACGACCGCCGGCAGCCCGCCCGCGAGCACCGCGTCGATCCGGGACTCCTGGGCGGCGTCGCCCACGGCGCCGGGGCCCACGACCCACGCCTGGACGTGGACGTCGTCGGGGTGGTCCTCCGAGCCGACCACTTCGGGGCTGGTCAGGCAGACGAGGGAGCGGGTGGCGGCGTCGCCGAGGTGACGGACCATGCCGGCGCCGGCGTCCACGGCGGCGCGCGTGCACATCAGCGCCGCTCCCGGGTAGGTCGGGGAGCCGGCGACGACGCCCACCACGCCCCGGGAGTACTTGTGGGAGGCGGCTCCCGGGCGCGGCCACAGCGCCGCGACGTCGTCGGGCTCCAGGCGCCGCAGGGCGGGCGCGGGCAGGGCGTCCTCGATCCCGAGGGGCACGGTCCGCACCTCGCCGCACCAGCGGTCCCCCGGCGGGAGGAACAGTCCGGCCTTGGCGCCCGCGAACGTCACCGTGACGTCCGCGGGCAGGACCGGTCCGTCCACCGCGCCCGTGTCGGCGGAGACGCCCGAGGGGACGTCGCACGCCACGACCGCCGGTCGCCCGTCGCCGGGCCACCGGTCCAGGGCCGCGCGGACGAGCTCCGCCGCCGGCCCGCGCAGCCCGCCCCGGGCGCCGGTGCCCAGCACGGCGTCGAGCACGAGGTCGGCGCCGAGCACGCGCTCCACGGCCTCCCCGAGCGCGGGGCCGCCGTCCCCGGCGCGCAGCACCCGTCCCCCCGCGGCCGCGAGGGCCGCGGCACCGTCGGGGTGCAGCCGGTCGCCGACCGCCACGGCGAGCACGGAGGCGCCGCGGCGCGCCAGCTCCGCCCCGGCCCACAGTCCGTCCCCGCCGTTGTTGCCGGTCCCGGCGAGCACGACCACGCGCGCGCCCGCGATCCGTCCCCGGCGCCCGCGCAGGCGCTGCGCACAGACCAGGGCCAGTCCGTGGGCGGCGCGCCGCATCAGGGCGGGGCCCTGCCCCCGGTCGAGGAACGGCGTCTCGGCCGCGCGCACCTGCTCCCCGGTCCAGGCCGCGATCACGCGGGCTCCCCGGTGCGCTCGGCGATGACCATGGCCATCGCGATCCCGCCGTCGTGCGTCATGGTGAGATGCCACCGGTCGATGCCCTGCCGGCGGGCCTCCTCCGCCACCGTCCCCTCGGTGCACAGCACCGGGGCTCCGGAGGGGTCCTTCTCGATCCAGCAGTGCTGCCAGATCATCCCGGGCGGCGCCTTGAGCGCCTTCGCCGCCGCCTCCTTGGCGGCGAAGCGCGCGGCGAGCGACCGGACGTGCAGGTCCCGCTCGAGCGGGGTGAACAGCCGGGCCACGAGGCCGGGGGTGCGGACGATCTGCTCCTCGAAGCGGGCGATGTCCACCACGTCGATGCCGGTGCCGATGATCATGGGGTCCAGCCTAACGACCGCCGGCCCGCCGCCCGGGGAG
>NZ_JBISWK010000109.1:0-7499 GCF_044462205.1 Kocuria rhizosphaericola
GGGCCGGCGGCGGACCGGTCGCGGACTACTCGACGGTCACGGACTTCGCGAGGTTGCGGGGCTGGTCCACGTCGTAGCCCTTCGCCGTGGCCAGCTCGCACGCGAAGATCTGCAGCGGGACGGTGGTCAGCAGCGGCTGGAGCAGCACCGGGGACTGCGGCACGCGGAAGATGTGGTTGGCGTAGTCGGCGACGGACTCGTCCCCCTCCTCCGCGATGACGATGGTCACGGCCCCGCGGGCGCGGATCTCCTGGATGTTGGAGACGACCTTCGCGTGCAGGGAGTCCCGGCCGCGCGGGGAGGGGACGATGACGAACACCGGCTGGCCCTCCTCGATGAGGGCGATCGGCCCGTGCTTGAGCTCGCCGGCGGCGAAGCCCTCGGCGTGGATGTACGCGATCTCCTTGAGCTTGAGCGCCCCCTCGAGGGCCACGGGGAAGCCGACGTGGCGGCCCAGGAACAGCACGGAGGCCGCGTCCTTCATCGACTGCGCGAGCGCCTTGACCCCGGCCTGCGCGTCGATGACCTGCTGGATCTTGGCCGGCATCGCCTCGAGCTCGGCGAGGATCTCCCCGATCTCGTCCTTGTACTTGTTGCCGCGCAGCTGGGCCAGGTAGAGGCCCAGGAGGTAGGCGGCGGTGATCTGGGCGAGGAACGCCTTGGTCGAGGCGACCGCGATCTCGGGGCCGGCGTGCGTGTAGAGCGCGGCGTCGGCCTCGCGCGGGATGGTGGAGCCGTTGGTGTTGCAGATCGCCACGACCTTGGCCCCCTGCTCCTGGGCGTGCCGGACCGCCATGAGCGTGTCCATGGTCTCGCCGGACTGGGACAGGGCGACCACGAGGGTCCGCTCGTTGACGATCGGGTCCCGGTAGCGGAACTCGTGGGCGAGCTCGACCTCGGTGGGGATCCGGCACCAGTGCTCGATCGCGTAGCGGGCGACCTGCCCCGCGTAGGCGGCCGTCCCGCAGGCCACGACGACGATCTTGTCCACGGCGCGGAGCACCGCCTCGTCGATCTTCAGCTCGTCGAGGATCAGGTTGCCGTCCGGGTCGGTGCGGCCCATGAGGGTCTGCTCCACGGCGGCGGGCTGCTCGTTGATCTCCTTCTCCATGAAGGACGGGAAGCCGCCCTTCTCCGCGGCGGCCGCGTCCCACAGCACCTGGAAGGGCTTGCCGTCGGCGCGGTTGCCGTGGAAGTCGGTGATCTCGTAGTCGTCGGCCGTGATGGACACGACCTGGTCCTGGCCCAGCTCCACGGCGCTGCGCGTGTAGTCGATGAACCCGGAGACGTCGGAGCCGAGGAAGTTCTCGCCCTCGCCCAGCCCGAGCACCAGCGGGGAGTTGCGCCGGGCCGCCACGACGCGCCCGGGGTGGTCGACGTGCACGGCGAGGAGCGTGAACGCGCCCTCGAGCCGTCGGCACGCGACCTGCATGGCCGCGGTGAGGTCCTGGTCGCCGAGGTCGTTGTAGGTGTCGGCCAGGAGCACGGCGGCGACCTCGGTGTCGGTCTCCGAGACGAACGCGTGGCCCTTCTCGACGAGCTCGCGCTTGATCTCGGCGAAGTTCTCGATGATGCCGTTGTGGATCACGGCCAGCCGGCCGCCGTCGACGACGTGCGGGTGGGCGTTGACGTCCGACGGTCCGCCGTGGGTGGCCCAGCGGGTGTGCCCGATCCCGGTGGTGGAGCGCGGCAGCGGGCTGTCGAGCAGCTCCTGCTCGAGGTTCAGCAGCTTGCCGGCCTTCTTGCGGAAGCCGACGGTGCCGTCCGAGACCACGGCCACTCCCGCGGAGTCGTAGCCGCGGTACTCGAGGCGCCGCAGGCCCTCGACGAGCACGTCCAGGGCGTTGTGCCCGGACCCGGTGCCGAGCTCGTCCGCGCGCTGGGAGGAGGGGCCCACATATCCAACAATTCCACACATGCGTTTCACAGTACCGCATGGATTCCGCCCGGCCGGGCGTGCGGGACCGGGCGGGCCGGGGCGTGTTCCCGTCTCTTCTGGGGACACGGCCCGGCCCGCCCGCGGGGCCCGGGACCCTCCGCTCAGCCCCGGCGCTCCCGCACGGCGTCGGCCACCAGTTCCTCGAGGGTCGGGAAGAGGGGGTGATCGGCGTCCAGGCACGTGATCTCCCGCACGGCGTTGGCCGGGGCCAGCGTGTCGAGGATCTCGCCCAGCCGGACGGCCTCGGGGTCGTCGGCCGGGTCGAAGCGCAGGGCGGCCGCCATGGCCGCCCGCAGCCCGTCGGTGCCCAGGCCCCGTTCGGCCAGCTCGGCGGCCGGGCCCACGAACCGCTCGTGCCGGCCGAGCTTGCGCAGCGGGGCGCGGCCGACGCGCTCGACGGTGTCCGGGAGGTGCTCGTTGGCGAAGCGGTCGAGGATCTTCGCGACGTACCGCCCGTGCTCCTGCTCGTCGAAACCGTGCTTCGCGACGAGCAGTGCCTGCGTCTCCGCGAGCGCCGCGGCGACCCGCTCCCGGATCCCGGCGTCGGCGATCGCCTCCGCGATCCGGTGCCGGCCGGCGCCGTAGCCGAAGTACGCGCACGCGGCGTGACCGGTGTTGACCGTGAACAGCTTCCGCTCGATGTAGGGCACGAGGTCGTCCACGTACGTCGCCCCCTCGATGGCCGGCTCACGGCCCGCGAACGGGGTGCGGTCGATGACCCACTCGTGGAACTGCTCCACCACCACGTCGAGCCCGCCGCCCTCCTGCTGGGGCACGATCCGGTCGACGGCGGTGTTGGCGAACACCGCCCGCCGGTCCAGGTCCTCGCCGGCGTACACGGCGCGGACCGCCTCGGCGAGCAGGTCCGTCGCGGACAGGGCGTTCTCGCACGCCATGACCGCCACGGGGGCGGCCCCGTCCGGGGGCCGCGCGCCACGAGCGGGGCCACGAACTCGAGGACGTGCGCGCCCACGGCCGTGGTGACCACGTCCGCCGTGGCGATCTCCGCGACCACGGCCTCCGGGTCGCCCGCCGAGTTGACCGCCCGGTAGCCCTCGACGACCGTGTCCCGGGAGCCGGCGCCCACCTCGTGCACGGTGTAGCTGGGGGTCGACGCCAGCGCGTCGATCAGCGGGGCCGCCACGTCGGCGAACACGACCTCGTAGCCCGAGCGGTGCATGAGCAGGCCGACGAAGCCCCGGCCGATGTTGCCCGCCCCGAAGTGCACGCACTTCATCAGTCGTTCACCTTCCCCAGCAGGTCGAGCACTTCGTCGGAGGTCTTCGCCTCGTCCAGCTGCCGCACCTTCTCCTTGTTGCCGAAGATCTTCGCGACCCGGGAGAGGATCGCGAGGTGCTCGTTGTCGCGCCCCGCGATGCCGATCACCCAGGTGACGGGCTTGCCGTTCCAGTCCAGGCCGTCGGGGTAGCGCACCACCGACAGCGCCGAGTGGTGGATGCTGTCCTTGGCCTGGTTGGTGCCGTGCGGGATGGCCAGGCCGTTGCCCATGAACGTGGACACCGACTCCTCGCGCTCGTGCATGGACAGCACGTACTCGTCGGTCACGGCGCCGGCCGCCACGAGGAGCCCACCCGCCTCGTCGATGGCCTGCTCGGCGTTCTGCGCCCCGCCGTCCATCACGATCCGGTCCTTGGTGAGGATCGTGTCCCCGGAGGAGGCGCCCTCGTCCGGGTCGGCCACGGCGTCGCCGCCGGCGGCCGCGGGTCCGGCCGTGGCCGCCGCCGCGGCGCCGGCTCCCGCGGGGACGGCGGCGCCGTTGCGCTGCTGCACGGCCTCGACGATCTCGTCGTAGCGGGGGCTGCCCATGAAGTTGTCCACGGTCACCACCGAGGCGCTGGGCACCTTCGGCCGGGCCCGGGTGGCCAGGTCCTGGTGGGTGACCACGATGTCGAAGTCGTCCGTGAGATTGGCGATCGCCGCGTTGGTGACCTTGACGTCGCCGAAGCCGGCCGCCTTGACCTTGTTCCGCAGCACGGAGGCGCCCATCGCGGAGGAACCCATGCCGGCGTCGCACGCGAACACGATGCGCTCCACCGGCCCGCCGTCGGCCAGCGCACGGGCGTCGGTCCCGCCGGTGTCCGCGCCGCCGCTGGTGCCGACGACCGCGGAGGACACGGAGGACTTCTTGCCCTTCATCGTCTCCATCCGGGAGGTGGCCTCCGTGAGGTCTCCCTCACCCTTGTCCTTGGAGGCCTTGAGGATCACCGAGGCCACGAGGAAGGACACCGCCGTCGCGGCCGTCACCGCGATCGCCACGCCCACGTAGCTGTCCGTGGTCGCCTGGGCGAAGACCGCGATGATCGAGCCCGGGGCGGCCGGGGCGCGCAGGCCCGCGTCGAACAGCGTCAGGGTGAAGATCCCCGTCATGCCGCCGGCGATCGCGGCCAGGATCAGCGCCGGCTTCATCAGCACGTACGGGAAGTAGATCTCGTGGATGCCGCCCACGAAGTGGATCAGGGCCGCGCCCGGGGCCGAGGCCCGGGCCGCGCCGCGGCCGAAGACCGTGTAGGCCAGCAGGATGCCGAGGCCCGGGCCCGGGTTGGCCTCGAGCAGGAACAGGATGGACTTGCCCTGCTCCAGGGCCTGGGCGGTGCCCAGCGGGGTGAGGATGCCGTGGTTGATCGCGTTGTTCAGGAACAGCACCTTCGCGGGCTCGATCAGGATCGAGGTCAGCGGCAGCAGCCCCCGGGTCACCAGGAAGTCCACCGCCGCCGCGGCCGCGTTGGAGAAGGCCAGCACGGCCGGGCCGATCAGGAAGAACCCGAAGATGGCCATGGCCGCGGCCAGGATGCCGGCCGAGAAGTTGTTCACCAGCATCTCGAAGCCGGGCTTGATCTTCCCGTCCCAGATGCTGTCGACCTTCTTCATCACCCACGCGGTGAGCGGGCCCATCAGCATCGCGCCGATGAACATCGGGATGTCGGTGCCCACGATCACGCCCATCGTGGCGATCGCCCCGACCACCCCGCCGCGCACGTCGTAGACCATCCGCCCGCCCGTGTAGGCGATCAGCAGCGGCAGCAGGTACGTGATCATCGGGCCCACCAGGCCTGTGTACGGCTCGCCCTCCGCGTTCTCGCCGAACCCGCCCAGCGGGCCGAAAGGGGTGAAGCCGGCCTCGATGAAGAAGGCGGTGATCAGTCCCCAGGCGATGAACGCCCCGATGTTGGGCATGATCATCCCCGACAGGAACGTGCCGAAGCGCTGCACGTGCGCCCTGGCCGCGGTCGACCGGCCACCGGCCGGTGCTGTGGTCCGTGAGGTCGTTGCCGTCGCCATGGTGCTGTCCTGTCTCTCGAACGAGGTGCTGGTCCTCCGGCGGAGCGCCCGTACGGCGTGTCACTGCGAGGCAGCTCACAGCCGGTGCCGGGTCGGGACCAAATCTACACCCGGGTATCACGGCTGTCTCCCGTTCGCCGCGGGCCTCCGGGGGCGGTCTAGACTGTGGTCGATGACCGCATCTACGCTGAGCGACCGCACCTCGCCCTTCGTGGAGCTCGACCGGCAGACCTGGTCGCGGCTCTCCCACGAGATCGACGTCCCGCTCACCCCTCGGGAGATCGAGAACCTGCGCGGCCTCGGCGACCGGCTCGACGTCGAGGAGGTGCGTGAGGTGTACCTCCCCATCTCGCGGCTGCTGACCCTCTACGACGAGTCCTCGAACCGGCTCAACGCCTCGACCAACGCGTTCCTCGGCGAGGAGCACGCCCGGACCCCGTTCGTGATCGGCATCGCCGGATCCGTGGCCGCCGGCAAGTCCACCACCGCCCGGCTCCTGCGCGAGCTGCTGTCCCGGTGGCCGTCCACCCCCAACGTGCAGCTCATCACCACGGACGGGTTCCTGTACCCCAACGCGGAGCTGCAGCGCCGCGGGCTCATGGACCGCAAGGGATTTCCGGAGTCCTACGACCGCCGCGCCCTGCTGCGCTTCGTCGCGAAGATCAAGTCGGGAGCACCCGAGGTGCGGGCCCCCAAGTACTCGCACCACAGCTACGACATCCTGCCCGGCGAGGAGGTCGTGGTGACCCGCCCGGACGTGGTCATCATCGAGGGGCTCAACGTCCTTGCCCCCGCCAAGGTGGGCCCCGGGGACCGCGCCGCGCTGGCGCTGAGCGACTTCTTCGACTTCTCCATCTACGTGGACGCCCGGCCCGCGGACATCGAACGGTGGTACGTCGAGCGCTTCCAGGCCCTGCGCTACTCGGCCTTCGCCGACCCCGGGTCCTACTTCCACCGCTACGCGGACCTCTCCGACGAAGGGGCCGTGGCCACCGCCACCGGCATCTGGCGGCGGATCAACGAGCCGAACCTGATCGAGAACGTGCAGCCGACGCGCGGTCGGGCCCGGCTGATCCTCTCCAAGGACTCCGACCACTCCATCCGGCGCGTGCTGCTGCGCAAGAACTGATGGACGTCCCACGCGCCGCCGCCCTCCTGCTGGCCGCCGCGCTGCTCGTGACCGGGTGCGCGCCGGATCCCGGGGGCGCACCCCCGGCCTCTCCCGAGCCCGCCGGCACCACCCCGGCACCGGACACCCTCTCCGCTCCGTCCCCGACCGGGCCGGCGCCGACGCCATCGGGCACCGGTCCCGCCCCGGACCCCGGCCTGGACGACCCCGCCTCGCTGGCCGTGGTGGTCAACAAGCGGCGCCCCCTGGACCCGGTGGACTGGGCCCCCACCGCCCTCGAGGACGTCGAGGGGCACCTCCTGCGCCCCGAGGCGGCCGCCGAGGCCCGCCGGCTGCTCGCCGCGGCCCGGGCGGACGGCGTGCCGATCCGGATCGTGTCGGGCTACCGCTCCTTCACCGAGCAGTCCGGCACGTACGCGGGCTGGGTCGCGCAGAAGGGCCGCGAGGCCGCCGACACGGTGTCCGCCCGGCCGGGCCACTCGGAGCACCAGACGGGCCTGGCTGTGGACGTCGGCGACGGCTCCGCGTGCGACCTGCGCGTGTGCTTCGACGGGACGGCCACCGCCGCCTGGGTGGCCGAGCACGGGCCGGAGCACGGTTTCGTGGTCCGCTATCCCTGGGGCGAGCACGGCACCACCGGCTACTGGTACGAGCCGTGGCACCTGCGCTACCTCGGCCCCGAACGGGCGCGGGAGTTCGTGCGCTCGGGGGCGGCCACGCTCGAGGAGTTCTCCGGCCTGCCGCCGGCCCCCGACTACGGACCGCCCGCTCCGGGCTGACCGGCCCCGGAGGCCGGCACCGCGGTGCGGGGTCGTCCCCGGTGGAGTGCACCCTCGCCGTCCCGGGCCCACCCGGCCCGTCCGTGAACATGCGCAGAGGGTTCGGAGAACTCGTCACGACGGGCGACGCGCTGGACCTGGCCGTCGCCGTGATCATCGGCGCGGACCTCGCCGAGGTCGTCGACGCCACGGTCGCGGCGCTGCCGGTGCCGTTCGTCTCCGCGCCGGCCGGCTCGCCCGACCCCGACTCGTCCGCGATGCTCACCGTCGACGGCAGCGACGTCCGGTCCGGGGTGCTGCTCACCGGGATCCGCGACGCCCTGCGCCGGCGCACCTGATCCCCGTCCCGCGC
>NZ_JBISWK010000110.1:0-13137 GCF_044462205.1 Kocuria rhizosphaericola
GTGCGCGGGACCGCTCAGACGGTCAGGGACAGCTCGCGCTCCACCACGGCGGCGAGGAACTCCGTCTCGGCCCGGGCGGTCTCCTCGGAGGCCGCCTCGACCATCACGCGGACGACGGGCTCGGTCCCCGAGGGCCGCAGCAGCACGCGGCCCGTCTCGCCGAGGCGCTGCTCGACCTCCGCGACGGCCGCCTGCACGGCGGGGTTGGAGCCCACCGCGGCGCGGTCCACGCCGCGCACGTTGAGCAGCACCTGCGGCAGCCGCGTCATGACCCGGGCCAGCTCCTCGAGCGGCGCGCGGGTCTGGGCCACGCGCGAGGCCAGCATCAGACCGGTGAGCAGCCCGTCGCCGGTGGTGGCGAAGTCGGACATGATGACGTGCCCGGACTGCTCGCCGCCGAGGTTGTACCCGTGCTCGGTCATCGTCTCGAGGACGTAGCGGTCCCCCACAGCGGTCTCGCGCACGTCGATCCCGGCGTCGCGCAGGGCGAGCTTGAGGCCGAGGTTGCTCATCACGGTGGCCACGAGCGTGTCGTCGACGAGCCGGCCCGCGTCCTTGAGCGCCAGGGCGAGGATCGCCATGATCTGGTCCCCGTCCACCTCCCGGCCGGTCGCGTCCACGGCGAGGCAGCGGTCGGCGTCGCCGTCGTGCGCGATCCCGAGGTCGGCCCCGAGCTCGACGACGGCCCGCTGGAGGGGTTCCAGGTGGGTCGACCCGCAGCCGTCGTTGATGTTCAGGCCGTCGGGCTCCGCTCCGATGACGTGCACCTCGGCGCCCGCGCCGCGGAACGCGTCCGGGGAGACCCCGCTGGCGGCGCCGTTGGCGCAGTCCAGGACCACGCGCATCCCCTCGAGCCGGTGCGGGATCGCCCCCACCAGGTGCAGGACGTAGCGGTCCTCCGCGTCCGTGAGCAGGTGGATGCGCCCGACCCCGGCACCGGTGGGGCGCCGGAAGGCGCCGGACTCGAAGACCTGCTGGATCTCGTCCTCCACCCGGTCCGGCAGCTTCCGGCCGCCGTGGGCGAGGAACTTGATCCCGTTGTCGGGGGCCGGGTTGTGCGAGGCGGAGATCATCACGCCGAAGTCGGCGTCGAGGTCCGCCACGAGGTAGGCCAGCGCGGGCGTCGGCAGGACCCCGGCGTCGTGGACGTCGACGCCCGACCCGGCCAGGCCCGCGGTCACGGCGGCGCTGATGAACTCGCCGCTGGCGCGCCCGTCCCGGGCGACGACCGCCGTGGGGCGCCGCCCCTCGCGTGCGTGGCCGTGGCCGAGCACGATCGCGGCGGCCTGGGCCAGGTCCAGGGTCATGTTGGCTGTGAGGAGGTCGTTCGCGAGCCCGCGCACGCCGTCCGTTCCGAATAATCTAGACATCGCCCCCATCCTACGTTCCCCGCGCCCCGGACAGCGGCAGGCGGGCGGAAACGGACGGACCCCGTCCGACACCGGCGTGCACCGGGTCGGACGGGGTCCGTGGGGCCGAGGGGCGGGCCGGGAGGCCCTCCGATCAGCGCTTGGAGTACTGCGGGGCCTTGCGGGCCTTCTTGAGACCGGCCTTCTTGCGCTCGATGACGCGCGGGTCGCGCGTCAGGAAGCCGGCCTTCTTGAGGGTCGGACGGTTGTTCTCCAGGTCGATCTCGTTCAGCGCGCGCGCCACGCCGTGGCGCAGGGCACCGGCCTGGCCGGAGGGGCCACCGCCGTGGATGCGGGCGATGACGTCGTAGGCGCCCTCGAGCTCCAGCACCTTGAAGGGGTCGTTGACCTCCTGCTGGTGCAGCTTGTTCGGGAAGTAGTTCTCCAGGGTGCGGCCGTTGACGATCCACTGGCCGGAGCCGGGGACGACGCGCACGCGGGCCACGGCCTCCTTGCGGCGGCCGACGGCCTGGCCGGAGACGGTCAGGGCGGGGCGCTCGGTGGCGGCCTCGGTCTCCTCGGCGGGGGCGGACTCGGAGGTGTAGCTGCTCAGCTGCTCCTCGCCGTCCACGATGTTCTGCTCTTCAGTATTCTGAGCCACGATTTTCCTCGCTAGTTTCTGTCGTAGGCCCGATTACTGGGCAACCTGGGTGAACTCGAAGGTCTGCGGCTGCTGGGCACCGTGCGGGTGCTCCGGGCCGGCGTAGACCTTGAGCTTGGACATCTGCTGGGCGGCCAGCTTGTTCTTCGGGAGCATGCCACGGATGGCCTTCTCCACGGCCCGGACCGGGTGCTTCTCCAGCAGCTCGGCGTAGGAGCTGGACTTGAGCCCGCCCGGGTAGCCGGAGTGGCGGTAGGCCCGCTTCTTCTCGAGCTTGGAGCCGGTCAGGGCGACCTTCTCGGCGTTGATGATGATGACGAAATCACCGGCGTCCACGTGGGGAGCAAAGGTCGGCTTGTGCTTTCCGCGCAGCAGCGTTGCGGTCTGGCTGGCAAGACGACCCAGGACGACGTCGGTGGCATCGATGACGTGCCACTGGCGCTGGATGTCACCGGGCTTCGGGGTGTACGTACGCACGTTAGTTTGCCTTCGTTCGGGTTATCTCGGTGGCGCTAGTTGGGATCACGCCGTTTCTCGGTGTGCCGTCCGGGGCTCGGGTGAGGACCGAGCTGCATCCGGTGCCCGAGACCCCGGTGCACCGGACCGCCAGGCGTCCTGCAACTGGACAGCGGATCCGGGTACACGTGAACCGAGGCGGGACACGCACAACAGCAACCAACGTTACCGGATGGAGCGGCCAATGACCACTCGGGCCATACACCTGGAGGTTGCGGCGGTCAATCTCCCCGTGGGCGGTCGTGTCCGCGGGCCGGTGCCCGCCCGTCGCCGCGCGGGGGCTCGCGGAGGGGGCCGCCGACAGGACGGCGCAGCGCCCGGGTGCGCTCGGCCCGCTCCCCCAGGGCGGCGTCCCCGGGGTAGCGGACCTCCTCGAGCACGAGGGCGTGCGCCGGGGCCAACAGCACCTTCGCGTCCCGGACCCGCTCCGCCAGCCGGCGGCCGAGCCAGTCGGGGTCCTCGCGGCCCGCGCCCACGCGCGCGGCCGCGCCCACGACCGAGCGCACCATGTGGTGGCAGAAGGCATCCGCCTCGATGTCCAGGACCACGAGCCCGTCCCGGTCCCGCTCGACGGACACGTCCAGGACCTCGCGCACCGTGGTGGCGCCCTCGCGCGGACGGCAGAAGGAGAGGAAGTCGTGCAGCCCCACCAGCTCCCGCACCGCCTCGGCCATGGCGGGGACGTCGAGCACGTCCTTCGACCACCACGTCAGGTGCCGGGTCAGCGGGTCCCGGCCCGCCGCGCCGTCGTCGATCCGGTAGCTGTAGCGGCGGGAGACGGCGGAGAAGCGGGCGTCGAAGCCGGCCGGGGCGGCACCCGCGCGGCGGACGACCACCGCGCCCGGGCACTCCGGCAGGCCCCGCTCGCGGCGGCCGCGGCCCAGGACGTGCGTCAGCGCCCCGGTCAGGCGGCGCTCGAGCGCGAAGGCCGGATCCTCGTCCCGGCCGCGGGCGAGAGCGGTCCACTCCTCCGCGGCCAGGTCCAGGTGCACCACCTGGCCGCGCGCGTGCACGCCGGTGTCCGTCCGGCCGGCCACCACGACGCGCACGTCCCGGCGGACGAGCACGGCGAGGGCGTCCTCCAGGGCCGCCTGGACGGTGGGCAGACCCGGCTGGCGGGCCCACCCGGAGAACGGCGCGCCGTCGTAGGCCAGGTCGATCCGCACGCGCACGGGGGGCTCGGACGGGCTCATGGTCAGCTCCTGGAGGGGTGTGGTCAGGGGGCGGGCACGACGACGCCGCCGGGGACCAGGTCCCCGGCGGCGTCTCGGTGTCTGTCCGGAAGGAGTCCGGTCAGCGCATCTTCTGGGCGGCGGCGCCACCGGCCGGCTGGAAGCCGGCGGCCTCGGCGTTGGCCGGCGAGTCGAACCAGATCTCGGCGGTGGTCCCCGCGTACCAGCGCGAGCCGGGCACGTGGTACTTCATCGAGTTCTTGTTGCCCTTGACCTCGAAGCCCTCGGGGGCCTCGCCGGACTCGAGCGGGGCGTGCGAGCCGGGGAACTCCGCGTCGGTGTTCTCGGCGGCGACCTCGGCGGCCTGCTCGGAGCCGACCTCGGGGGCCTGCTCGTCGGCGGGGATCTCCTCGGTGGCGACCTCGTCGACGGTGGAGTCCGCCGGGGTGTCGACCGGGGCCGCGGGGGCCGGGGCGGCCTTCTCGGTGGCGCGCTCGGCCTCGGCGACGGTGGCCTGGGTCGCGACGGGCTCCATCACGAGCTCGATGACGGCCATGGGGGCGTTGTCGCCCTTGCGGTAGCCGATCTTCGTGATGCGGGTGTAGCCGCCGTTGCGGTCCTCCATCGCCGAGGCGATGGTCGTGAACAGCTCGTGCACCACGGACTTGTCGGTCAGCTGCGCCAGCACGCGACGACGGGCGGCCAGGTCACCGCGCTTGGCGAAGGTGATCAGGCGCTCGGCGTAGGGACGCATCCGCTTCGCCTTCGTCACGGTGGTGGTGATGCGCTTGTGCTCGAACAGCTGCTGGGACAGGTTCGCCAGCATCAGGCGCTCGTGCGCGGGTCCGCCTCCGAGGCGGGGTCCCTTGGTGGGAGTAGGCATGGTTGTTGATCTCCTGGAAGTCTGTCCCGGCCCGGGCGGGCACCCGTCGGGACGTCAGCGGGAAGGACTAGTGGTCGTCGTCGTCGAACGGGTTCTCGTCGTCGATCGCGGCGGCGCGAGCGGCGAGGTCGAAACCGGGGGGCGAGTCCTTGAGGGACAGCCCGAGGTCGACGAGCTTGGCCTTGACCTCGTCGATCGACTTGGCGCCGAAGTTGCGGATGTCCATCAGGTCCGCCTCGGAGCGGCCCACGAGCTCACCCACGCTGTGGATGCCCTCGCGCTTGAGGCAGTTGTAGGACCGCACGGTGAGCTCGAGGTCCTCGATGGGCAGCGCCATGTCGGCGGCCATCGCGGCGTCCGTCGGCGAGGGCCCGATCTCGATGCCCTCGGCGGCCGTGTTGAGCTCCCGGGCGAGACCGAACAGCTCGACCAGGGTGGTGCCGGCGGAGGCCACGGCGTCACGCGGGGTGATGGCCTCCTTGGTCTCCACGTCCAGGACCAGCTTGTCGAAGTCGGTGCGCTGCTCCACGCGGGTGGCCTCCACGCGGAAGGTCACCTTCAGGACGGGCGAGTAGATCGAGTCGACCGGGATGCGCCCGATCTCCGCGTCCCCGGCCTTGTTCTGGGCGGCGGAGACGTAGCCGCGCCCGCGCTCGATGGTCAGCTCGAGCTCGAGCTGGCCCTTCGCGTTGAGGGTCGCGACGTGCAGGTCGGGGTTGTGGATCTCCACACCGGCCGGGGCGGTGATGTCCGCGGCGGTGACGACGCCGGGGCCCTGCTTGCGCAGGTAGGCCACGACGGGCTCGTCCTGCTCCGAGGAGACGGCGAGCTTCTTGATGTTGAGAATGACCTCGGAGACGTCCTCCTTGACGCCCTCCACGGTGGAGAACTCGTGGAGCACCCCGTCGAGCCGGATGCTGGTCACGGCAGCCCCGGGGATCGAGGACAGGAGAGTGCGGCGGAGGGAGTTGCCGAGGGTGTAGCCGAAGCCGGGCTCGAGCGGTTCGATCACGAAGCGGGACCGGTTGTCGGCCACGACCTCTTCAGAGAGGGTGGGGCGCTGTGCGATGAGCACTGATGTTTCCTTTCGGCGGGCATCCGCTATATGACGCGCGCAAATGGTGGAAAACAGTTGACGGGTGCGGACCGGTTCCCGGTCCGTTGTCGGCACGCGCACCGGGACCCCGCAGGGTCCCGGTGGGCGTGCTCACATCAGACGCGGCGGCGCTTCGGCGGGCGGCAACCGTTGTGCGCGCTCGGGGTGACGTCCGAGATGGAGCCGACCTCGAGGCCGGTGGCCTGCAGGGAGCGGATGGCGGTCTCGCGTCCGGAGCCGGGGCCCTTGACGAACACGTCGACCTTGCGCACGCCGTGCTCCTGCGCGCGCTTCGCGGCGGCCTCGGCGGCCATCTGGGCCGCGAAGGGGGTGGACTTGCGAGAGCCCTTGAAACCCATCTCGCCGGCGGACGACCAGGAGAGGACGGCGCCGGAGGGGTCGGTGATGGTGACGATGGTGTTGTTGAACGTCGACTTGATGTGGGCGTGGCCCTGGGTGACGTTCTTCTTGTCCTTGCGGCGGGGCTTGCGGGCAGCCGCTGCGCGAGTCTTCGGGGGCATGGAGATCTCCTACAAAGTTTTGAAGAGCAGTGAAGAGTGGTGGTGGGCCGCTCGGGGGACCGTGGGGTCCCGGCGCGCGAGCGGCAGCGGGCTACTTCTTCTTGCCGGCGACCGTGCGCTTCGGACCCTTGCGGGTGCGGGCGTTGGTCTTGGTGCGCTGACCGTGCACCGGCAGGCCGCGGCGGTGCCGGATGCCCTGGTAGCTGCCGATCTCGACCTTGCGGCGGATGTCGGCGGCCACCTCGCGGCGGAGGTCACCCTCAACCTTGTAGTTGTCCTCGATGTAGTCGCGCAGCTCCACGAGCTGGGCATCGGTGAGTTCGCGCACGCGCAGGTCGCCCGAGATGCCGGTGGCGTCCAGGGTTGCCAGCGCGCGGGTGCGTCCCACGCCGTAGATGTAGGTGAGCGCGATCTCCAACCGCTTCTCACGGGGAAGGTCGACGCCTGCGAGACGAGCCATATCGGCAGTTCTCCTTGTGGTGTTCCAGAGGTATGGAGCATCGCTGCCCGGTCGGGGACGTCATGTCCGTCCGCCGGTCCCCGGCCTCTGTGCCGGGGGCACCCGCCTGGATCTCTCCGGTCGGGAGCGGTGCCTTTGTCGATCCACTTGCGTGGGGTGGTCGGGGCTGGTCAGCCCTGACGCTGTTTGTGGCGCGGGTTCTCGCAGATCACCATGACCCGCCCGTTGCGGCGGATCACCTTGCACTTGTCGCAGATCGGCTTCACGCTCGGTTGGACCTTCATCGCATTCCTTCGCGTCGTTCTCTCGAGTGGTGTGCGGCCCGGACGGCCGCCGGTCCTACTTGTAGCGGTAGACGATACGACCGCGAGTGAGGTCGTACGGGCTGAGCTCCACCACCACGCGGTCCTCGGGGAGGATCCGGATGTAGTGCTGGCGCATCTTCCCGGAGATGTGGGCGAGGACCAGGTGACCGTTGTTCAGCTCAACGCGGAACATCGCGTTGGGCAGAGCCTCGACCACAGTGCCTTCGATCTCGATGACTCCGTCTTTCTTGGCCATATCCTCCGCTAACTTCAGGTGCCCCCCGCCGGGGCGGCGGGCAGGGTTTCGGGTGTACATCGTCGTTAAACGCCGCGGCGGACCCGTACGCGTGCACCATCACCGTTCGTGGTGCACGGTGAGGGTCGGCGCGGTCCGATGAGTGCGGAATCGCTGGAGCACAGACAACCAACAGGACACTCTACGGGATCGGGGACGCCTCCCGCAACGCGGGCGGCGCCCCCGGGGCCCCCGCGGGGTCCGGCGGACCGGAGGCGACGGCGCTCAGACGGTCGCGGCGAGCTGCCCGCAGGCCCCGTCGATGTCGGATCCCCGGGTGTCCCGCACGGTGGTGGGGATGCCGTGGGCGCGCAGGCGCTCCACGAAGTTCTGCTCCACGCCGGGCCGCGAGGCGGTCCACTTCGAGCCGGGGGTCGGGTTGAGCGGGATCGGGTTCACGTGCACCCAGCCCCCGTCGCGGGCGTTGAGCTTCTCCCCGAGGAGGTCGGCCCGCCACCCCTGGTCGTTGATGTCGCGGATCAGGGCGTACTCGATCGAGACCCGCCGCCCGGTGGCCTGGTAGTACTCGTAGGCGGCGTCGAGCGCCTCGTCGACCTTCCAGCGGGTGTTGATCGGGATGAGATCGTCCCGCAGCTCGTCGTCCGGGGCGTGCAGGGACAGCGCCAGGGTGACCGGCAGCTTCTCCTGCGTGAACTTCCGGATGCCGGGCACCAGGCCCACCGTGGACATGGTGATCCCGCGGGCCGAGATGCCGAGGCCCTCCGGGGAGGGGTCGATGAGGCGGTGGATCGCGCCGATCGACGCCTTGTAGTTGGCCAGGGCCTCCCCCATGCCCATGAAGACGATGTTGGAGACCCGCAGCGGCTCCTGCTCGGCCCGGCCGACCCGGCCGCCGCGCAGCATCCGCGCCCCCTGCACGACCTGCTCGACCATCTCCGCGGTCGAGAGGTTGCGGGTCAGGCCCGCCTGGCCGGTCGCGCAGAACGGGCAGTTCATGCCGCACCCGGCCTGGGAGGAGATGCACATGGTCACCCGGTTGGTGTAGCGCATGAGCACGGACTCCACGGTGGCCCCGTCGAAGCACCGGTGGACGTTCTTGACGGTGGCGCCCTGGTCGGCCTCGAGGCTCCGCACGGTCGTCAGCAGCGGTGGCAGGGCCTGGGACACGAGCTCCTCCCGCCCGGCCGCGGGCAGGTCGGTCATGTCCTCCGGAGCCGTGGCGAACCGGTCGAAGTAGTGCCGGGAGAGCTGGCCCGCGCGGAAGGGCTGGTGCCCCAGCTCGGCGAGGAACTGCCGGCGGCCGGCCATGTCGAAGTCGGCGAGGTGGCGCGGGGGCTTGCCGCGGCGCGGCGCGGCGAAGGTCAGCTGACCGGGTCGCGGCTTCACGGTGAGTTCGACGGGTGTCCTGGTCGTGGTGCTCTGCTGCGGCTGCTGGGCCACGGTGTTCTCCTCGCGGTGTCGCGGGTCCTGGGTGGTGGAGGGCGGCCGGCTCACGGCAGGTCCTCCGGGATCGGGACGGGGCGCACGCCGAGCGGCTCGAGCTCCGAGGCCCCGCCGTCCTCGGCCGTGAGCACCCAGACGCCGTCGGCGTGCAGCGCCACGGAGTGCTCCCACTGGCTGGAGCGGGCCCCGTCCGTGGTGACCACGGTCCACTCGTCGTCGAGCACGCGGGTGCCGATCCCGCCGCGCACGAGCATCGGCTCGATGGCCAGGGCCATCCCGGCGCGCAGGCGGGGCCCGCGGTCGGTGCTGCGGAAGTTCAGGACGTCGGGGGCCATGTGCATCTTGGAGCCGATGCCGTGGCCCACGTACTCCTCGAGGATCCCGAAGCGGTGCCCGGAGACCTTCCGCACGTAGTCCTCCACGGCCGCGCCGATGTCGCCGATGTGGGTGCCCGTGGCTGCCGCCGCGATGCCGTGCCACATGGCGTTGCGGGTGACGTCGGAGAGCTCGGCGTCGGCGGGGTCGGGGCGGCCCAGCAGCACGGTGCGCGCCGAGTCCCCGTGCCAGCCGTCGACGATCGCCCCGCCGTCCACGGAGAGGATGTCCCCCTCCTGCAGCACCTGCTCCCCGGGGATGCCGTGGACCACCACCTCGTTGACGGACACGCACACCGCTGCGGGATAGCCGAAGTAGCCGAGGAAGTTGGAGCTCGCCCCGTGCTCGTCGAGGACGGAGCGGAAGACGTCGTCGAGGGACGCGGTGGTCGCGCCGGGGACGGCGGCCGCCACGGCGGCGTCGAGGGCGCGCGAGGTCACCACCCCGGCGCGCTGCATGGCGCGCAGCTGGGTGTTGGTCTTGTACTCGATCCGGCGGCGGCCGAACATGCGGTCTTCCTTCCGAGCCGCTCCCCCGGTCGGGGAGCTCGCGGCTGTGGTGGGTTAAACGTGAGACCCCCGGGGGTGTCCGGGGGTGTCACGGCGTCGGTGGTGCGGGACGGTGCGTCAGGACAGCGCGGTCATGATCCGCTCGGAGACCTCGTCGACGGACCCCAGCCCGTCGACCTCGCGGACGATGCCGCGCCGGTCGTAGACGTCGACGACCGCGGCGGTCTCCGCGTCGTACACGTCGAGGCGGTGCCGGATGACGGCTTCCGTGTCGTCGGTGCGCCCCTCCTTCTCGGCACGCCCCAGGAGCCGCTGGACGAGCTCGTCGCGGTCCGCGGTCAGCTTCAGCACGACGTCGAGCTCCTGCCCCAGCTCGGCGAGGATGGCGTCCAGCTCCTCCACCTGCGAGGCGTTGCGCGGGTAGCCGTCGAGCAGGAAGCCGTCGGCCGTGTCCGTCTCGGCGAGGCGGTCGCGCACCATCCGGTTGGTCACCGAGTCCGGGACGAGGTCGCCGGCGTCGATGTAGCTCTTGGCCTCCTCGCCCAGCTCGGTCCGGCCCTTGATGTTGGCCCGGAAGATGTCCCCGGTGGAGATCGCCGGGATGCCGAGCCGCTCCGAGATGCGGACGGCCTGCGTGCCCTTGCCTGCGCCGGGGGGGCCGATGATGAGCATGCGGGTCATGAATTCTCCTTGCGGTCGGTGGAGGCTGCCGTCACAGTCTACCGGGACGGCCCCGGCGCCCCGGCGTGGACGCGGGTCAGCGCAGCAGGCCCTCGTAGTTGCGCTGCTGCAGCTGGGCCTCGATCTGCTTCACCGTGTCCAGGCCCACGCCGACCATGATCAGCAGCGACGGCCCGCCGAAGGGGAAGTTCTGGTTCGCGTCGATCAGCACGAGCGCCACGAGCGGGATCATCGACACGATGCCCAGGTACAGGGCGCCCGGGAACGTGATCCGGCTGAGCACGTACGCGAGGTACTTCTCGGTGGGCCGGCCGGCCCGGATCCCGGGGATGAAGCCGCCGTAGCGCTTCATGTTGTTGGAGACCTCCTCCGGGTTGAAGGTGATCGACACGTAGAAGTACGTGAAGAACACGATCATCAGGAAGTACATCGCCATGTAGACGGGGTGGTCGCCGGTGACGAGGTACGTGTTGATCCAGTTGACCCAGCCGGGGATGTCCGTCCCGTCGTCCGGCATCCCGAACTGGGCGAGCATGCCGGGGAGCATCAGCATCGAGGACGCGAAGATGATGGGGATGACGCCGGCCATGTTGACCTTGAGCGGGATGTAGGTGGTGGTGCCGCCGATGGTGCGCCGGCCCACCATCCGCTTGGCGTACTGCACGGGCACGCGGCGCTGGGACTGCTCCACGAAGACCACGCAGGTGATCACCACGAGACCCACGGCCAGCACCGAGAGGAACACGCCCCAGCCGCGGGTGCGGAGGATCTCACCCAGTGCGGAGGGGAAGGTCGCGGCGATGGAGGTGAAGATGAGCAGCGACATGCCGTTGCCCACGCCCTTCTCCGTGATCCGCTCCCCCAGCCACATGATGATCGCCGTGCCCGCGGTCATCGTGATGATGATGATCAGCACGGTCAGCCAGGTGTCGTCGGGGATGATCGGCAGGGGGCAGTCCCCCAGCAGGGCACCGGAGCGGGCGAGGGAGACCACCGTGGTGGCGTTGAGCAGCGCGAGGCCGATGGTGAGGTAGCGGGTGTACTGGGTGAGCTGCGTCTGCCCCTGCGCGCCCTCCTCGTGCAGCTCCTGGAAACGCGGGATGACCACGCGCAGCAGCTGCACGATGATGCTCGCGGTGATGTACGGCATCACGCCCAGGGCGAAGACCGACAGCTGCAGCAGGGCGCCGCCGCTGAAGAGGTTCACCATGTCGTACACGCCGCCCGTGGTGGTGCCCAGGGCCAGGCACTGCTGCACGTTGCCGTAGTCGACGCCCGGCGCCGGGATGAACGTGCCCAGGCGGTAGAGCACGATGAGGGCGAGGGTGAACCCCAGCTTGCGTCGCAGGTCGGGGGTTCGCAACGCCCGTCCGAAAGCGCTGAGCACATGTCCTCCTAGAGACTGGGTCCGACCGGCATCCGGCGGCGGGGGGTGTGGTGGAGCGGGAGCTCGGTCCTCGGTCCGCGCACGGGACGGGCGCGGACGACTCCGACAAGTCTAACGAACGCGTCGGGCCCGGGACTCCCCCGGGGCGCGCGCCGAGGCGGCGGTCGCGTCCCCGCCGACGGACCAGGCCCCGCCCACGCTGGCGTGGACGGGGCCTGATCCGTGGGAGCCGCGGGGCCGGGCGTGCGCCCGGACCCGCGGCCCGCGCTCACAGCGCGGTGGTGCTGCCGCCGGCGGCGGCGATCTTCTCCGCGGCGGAGCCCGAGAAGGCGTGGGCCTTCACGTCGACCGCGACCGCGATGTCGCCGGAGCCCAGGACCTTGACGGGCTGGTTCTTGCGGACCGCGCCGCGGGCCACGAGCGACTCCACGGTCACCTCGCCGCCCTCCGGGAAGAGCTCGGTGAGCTTGTCCAGGTTGACGACCTGGTACTCCACGCGGAACGGGTTCTTGAACCCGCGCAGCTTGGGCAGGCGCATGTGCAGCGGCAGCTGCCCGCCCGCGAAGCCCGCCTTGACCTGGTACCGGGCACTGGTGCCCTTGGTGCCGCGGCCGGCGGTCTTGCCCTTGGACCCCGCACCGCGACCCACGCGGGTCTTGGCGGTCTTCGCGCCCGGGGCCGGACGCAGGTGGTGCACCTTGAGGGCGTGCACCTTCTCGTTGCTCTGAGCGGTGTTCTCAGCAGTGTTCTCTGCCATGGTTACTTGGCCTCCTCGACCTTGACCAGGTGGGCGACGGTGTTGACCATGCCCGCGGTCACGCCGTCGGCCTTGCGGACCACGACGTTGCCCGGCCGCTTGAGGCCGAGGGACCGCAGGGTGTTCCGCATGTTCTGCTTCTGGCCGACCACCGACCGGACCTGCGTGATGCGCAGCTCCGCGCCGTCGGGCTGGATACGCTTGCCGGACATCAGGCACCTGCCTTCTGGATCGAGCGCAGCAACGGACCGGGGACGACCTCGTCGATCGGCAGCCCACGACGGGCCGCGACGGCCGCCGGCTCCTCGAGCTGGCGGAGCGCCTCGATGGTTGCGTGCACGATGTTGATCTGGTTCGACGAGCCCAGGGACTTCGACAGCACGTCGTGGATGCCGGCGCACTCGAGCACGGCGCGGACCGGACCACCGGCGATCACACCGGTACCGGGCGTCGCCGGGCGCAGCATGACGACGCCGGCGGCGGCCTCGCCCTGCACGCGGTGCGGGATCGTGCGGTCCTCGATGCGCGGGACGCGGAAGAAGTTCTTCTTCGCCTCCTCGACGCCCTTCGAGATCGCGGCCGGCACCTCCTTGGCCTTGCCGTAGCCGACGCCGACCATGCCGTTGCCGTCGCCGACGACGACGAGAGCGGTGAAGCTGAAGCGACGACCGCCCTTGACGACCTTGGAGACGCGGTTGATGGTCACGACGCGCTCGAGGAACTTGTCCTTCTCCTCGTCGCGGCCGCCGCGGCCGCCGCGGCCGCC
>NZ_JBISWK010000111.1:0-5391 GCF_044462205.1 Kocuria rhizosphaericola
CCGCGGACGGTGCGGGGGTCTGCGGGCGAGGGGCTCAGCGTTCGCGCTCGCCGCGGATGAAGGCCTCCAGGTTGGCCCTGGCCACGTCGTCGGGCTGCTGCTCGTGCGGGGACTTCATGAAGTACGCCGAGGCCGAGGTCAGCGGACCCCCGATCCCGCGGTCCGCCCCGATCTTCGCCGCCCGGATCGCGTCGATGATCACCCCGGCCGAGTTCGGCGAGTCCCACACCTCCAGCTTGTACTCCAGCGAGATCGGGGCGTTGCCGAAACCGTGGCCCTCCAGGCGCACGAAGGCGAACTTCCGGTCCTCCAGCCACGGCACGTGGTCCGAGGGACCGATGTGCACGTCCTTGGTCCCGAACTCCTTCTCCACGTTGGAGGTCACCGCCTGGGTCTTGGAGATCTTCTTGGACTCCAGCCGGGTGCGCTCGAGCATGTTCATGAAGTCCATGTTCCCGCCCACGTTGAGCTGGTAGGTGCGGTCCAGCACGTAGCCGCGGTCCTCGAACAGCTTTGCCAGCACCCGGTGGGTGATCGTCGCCCCGATCTGGGACTTGATGTCATCACCGACGATCGGCACCCCGGCGGCGGTGAACTTGCCCGCCCACACCGGGTCGGAGGCGATGAACACCGGCAGGGCGTTGACGAAGGCCACCCCCGCCTCGATCGCGGCCTGGGCGTAGAACCGGTCGGCTTCCTCCGAGCCCACCGGCAGATAGGACACCAGCACGTCCACCTGCGCGTCCTTCAGCGCCTGGGCCACGTCCACCGGGGGCTCGGTGGACTCCTCGACCACCTCCCGGTAGTAGGACCCGAGCCCGTCCAGGGTGGGCCCGCGCTGGACGGTGACCCCGGTGTGGCCGACCTCGGCGAAGACCATGGTGTTGTTCTGCCCGGCGGTGATCGCCTCGCACAGATCGACCCCGACCTTGGCGGCGTCGACGTCGAAGGCGGCCACGAACTCGATGTCGGACACGTGGTAGTCGCCGAGGACCACGTGCATCAGACCGGGCACGGTGGCGCCCGGATCGGCGTCGGCGTAGAAGTGCACGCCCTGGATCAGCGACGAGGCGCAGTTGCCGACACCGGCGACGGCCACGCGAATGGGATGGTGGGACACGGGACTCCTTGGTCATGGGGTGGGCCGCACCCACCGTGCGCCGGTGCGGGCGGCCTCGTGGGGTCGAGGGGGGCTGTGGGACGCGGTGGGCCGCACCGCAGCGGTGCGTCAGTGGCCGCGGTCGATCCACTCCTGCAGGTGGGGTTTCTCGTGGCCGATGGTGGTGGGCTCTCCGTGCCCCGTGAGGACCTCGGTGCCCTCCGGCAGGGTGAGCAGCCGGTCCCGGACGGAGTCGATGATGGTGCCGAAGTCCGAGTAGGAGCGTCCGGTGGCCCCGGGCCCGCCGGCGAAGAGGGTGTCCCCGGAGAACAGCACTCCCTCGTCCCCGAGGTCGGGGGCGTGGAAGCACACCGAACCGGGGGAGTGCCCGGGGGTGTGCAGGGCGACCAACCGTGTTCCGGCCACGGAGAAGCGGTCGCCGTCGGCGATCTCGGCGTCGAAGCCGGTCGTCGGGTGCACCTGCTCCCACAGCATCGTGTCGGCCGGGTGCAGGTGCACAGGAGCCCGGAGGGTCTCGGCCACCTCGACCACTGCGCGGATGTGGTCGTCGTGGCCGTGGGTCAGGAGGATCGCGCGCGTGTCGCGGATCCCCACCGCAGCCGCCACGGCAGCGGAGTCGTGGGCGGGGTCGATGACGAGGCACTGCTCGTCGTCGCCCACGATCCAGACGTTGTTCTGGACCTCCCAGCTGCCCCCGTCCAAGGAGAACGTGCCCGAGGTCACCAGCCGTTCCACCCTCACCCGTCCGGAGGGGCCGGCGTCGCAGTCCGCGGTGGTCATGTCCTGCCGCCGCTCGGCTCGGTTCCTGTCCGGTACCGGCATCTGCCCGGAGACGCACCCCGCGCTCATCGCGCCGCCTCGAGCGCCTCGTCGGCTCCGGGGTGCGGGGTTGGTGCCGTGTCCACGCTCAGCACGGGGCCCCTGCCCCTGGACACCACACGGTGAACTCGGTGCATCGCGCTCTCCTCTCCGTAGCGGTGCGGCCGCTGCTCCCGGTGGCCGATGAAGTGGCCGATGAACACGGGCCTGCTCCGGTCCCCTCCGCGGCCACCGGTCAGACGGGGCTCATTTTGTGCAACATGTATCACCATGTGCAACGCAGTTGGTGGGAAAAGTCTCCGGGGATCATCCTCCCCTGTCAAGGGAGGTCGGGGAGGATGCCTCCGCGCACGGACGACCTCGGAAGCCTGCCCATCTCCCGCGAGGGCCTCGTCCGCAGGCGCACGAGCGCGGACAGCCGCGCCCGCGTGCGGTTCGCGGCCCGGTGGGGCCGCCGGCCGCGAGCGCACGTGGTGAGCGGTCACCGGATGCGGCCGGCCTGTTCGTGGTCGGCCTCGTCGAGCTCCATGCGTTCGAGGATCGTGGCCGAGATCTCCTCGACGGACATGGAGGCGGAGTTGACGTGGGGAATGCTGTTGAGGGCGTACAGCTCCTCGGCGTTGCGCAGCTCCCAGGAGCACTGGGCGAGGGAGGCGTAGACGGTGGCGGGTCGCCGTTCCTGGCGCACCTGGCTCAGCCGGAGGGGCTGGGAGGTGAGCCCGAAGCACTTGCCGGTGTGGGGCGCGACGGGTGCCGGCAGGGCCCGCCGCTCGAAGTCCTCGTCCACCAGGGGGAAGTTGGCGACACGGATGCCGTGCTGCAGGGCCAGGTACATGGTGGTGGGGGTCTTGCCGCAGCGTGAGGGGGCGATGAGGATCAGGTCGGCACGCTCGAGGGCCCGGACGGACTGGCCGTCGTCGTGCTCCATGGCGTACTCGACCGCCGCCATCCGGGACTGGTAGCGGGTGGCGTCGACCAGGCCGTGCGCGCGGCCGGGCCGGAGATTCGCCCTGGCGTGCAGCGCGGCCTCGAGCTGGGGGAGGTGGGTGCCGAAGAGGTCCACGAAGAAGCCCTGGCTGCCGGCGAGGA
Organism: Kocuria rhizosphaericola; assembly: GCF_044462205.1. Lineage (NCBI taxonomy): Bacteria > Bacillati > Actinomycetota > Actinomycetes > Micrococcales > Micrococcaceae > Kocuria > Kocuria rhizosphaericola. The sequence goes on from NZ_JBISWK010000111.1 coordinate 3,029, forward strand.
CGTCGCGGATGACCGGATCGACGACGGTGGAGAACACCACCGGCATCCGCCCGGCGGCGGCCACGGCGTCGATCCGGGCCGCCACCTGCCGCGCTCGCTCCACGGTGATGATGAACGGCACGGTGTGGCGCTCGAAGTCCTGTTCCGGGAACTGCGTGATCAGGGTGTTGCCCAGGGTCTCGGCGGTGATTCCCGTGCTGTCCGACAGGAAGAACGCCACCGGGCAGGTGCCGGTCATATCCTCGCGTGGCCTTTCTCTCGTGGTGCGCCCCGCGTGTGGGGACCCCGTCCCGGCGCGCGGGGCGCCGGGACGGGAGGCCTCAGGCGGTGGGCTGGGGCGTGGCGCGGGCCAGGGCCAGCCAGGTGTCCACGACGGCGTCGGGGTTCAGGGAGACGGAGTCGATGCCCTGCTCCAGCAGCCACAGGGCCAGGTCGGGATGGTCGCTGGGGCCCTGGCCGCAGATCCCGACGTACTTGCCCCGGGCCCGGCAGGCGGCGATCGCCATCCCCAGCAGCTTCTTCACCGCCGGGTCGCGTTCGTCGAAGGATCCGGCGACCAGGGCGGAGTCGCGGTCCAGGCCCAGGGTGAGCTGGGTCAGGTCGTTGGAGCCGATGGAGAACCCGTCGAAGTGGTCCAGGAACTGATCGGCCAGCAGGGCGTTGGCGGGCAGCTCGCACATCATCACGATCTCCAGGCCGTTCTCCCCCCGTTTCAGACCGTTGGCCGCCAGCAGCTCCACCACCCCCTCGGCCTCGGCCACCGTGCGCACGAACGGGACCATGAGCTTGATGTTGGTCAGGCCCATGGTGGTGCGGGCGTGCCGCACCGCGGCGCACTCGAGCTCGAAGGCCGCACGGAACACCGGCGAGAGGTAGCGTGCGGCGCCCCGGAAGCCGAGCATGGGGTTCTCCTCCTCCGGCTCGAACTCCGGTCCGCCGAGGAGGTTGGCGTACTCGTTGGACTTGAAGTCCGAGAGCCGGATGATCACCGGCTCCGGGGCGAAGGCCGCCGCGATCGTGGCGATGCCCTCGGCCAGGCGCTTGACGTAGTAGTCGCGAGGTCCGGCGTAGGCGGCGATCCGCTCCCGGATCTGCCCGGCCACACCGGGGTCCAGCTCCGGGGAGCCGTTCTCCAGGGCGAGCAGCGCCAGGGGGTGGATCCCGATCTGGCGGTTGATGATGAACTCCAGCCGGGCCAGCCCCACCCCGTGGTGGGGCAGCTGGGCGAAGCTGAACGCCTGCTCCGGGGTGCCCACGTTCATCATCACCTTCAGCGGTGCTTCGGGCATGGACCCCAGGGCGGTCTCCTCGACGGTGTAGTCCAGCAGCCCCTCGTGGACCAGGCCCGTCTCGCCCTCGGCGCAGGAGACCGTCACCGGATCCCCGTCGGCCAGCACCTGAGTGGCGTTCCCGGCCCCGACCACGGCGGGGATGCCCAGCTCCCGGGCGATGATCGCGGCGTGGCAGGTGCGCCCGCCGCGGTCGGTGACGATCGCGGCGGCCCTCTTCATGATGGGTTCCCAGTCCGGGTCGGTCATGGAGGCGACCAGGACGTCACCGGCCTGGAAGGAGGCCATCTGCTCGATCGAGGACAGCACCTTCACCTGGCCGGCGCCGATGCGCTGGCCGATGGCCCGGCCCTCGACCAGGACCCTCCCGTCCTCGTGCAGCCGGTACCGGGAGACGGTCCCGGCGGCCCGGCGCGAGACCACCGTCTCGGGGCGGGCCTGCAGGATGTAGAGGCGCCCGTCGGTCCCGTCCTTGCCCCACTCGATGTCCATCGGGCGGCCGTAGTGGTCCTCGATGGCCACCGCGAACCGGGCCAGCTGCTCCACCTCGGCGTCGTCGAGGCTGAACCGGGCCCGCAGGTCCGGGGCCACGGGCACGAAGCCCACCGTCTCCCCGAGCTCCCGGGAGTCCGTGTAGGTCATCTGCAGGGCCTTGGCCCCGAGCCCGCGCTTGAGCACCGCCGGCCGGCCCGCGGCCAGGGCCGGCTTGTGGACGTAGAACTCGTCCGGGTTCACCGCCCCCTGCACCACCGCCTCCCCGAGCCCGTAGGAGGAGGTGATGAACACCGCGTCGGTGAACCCGGACTCGGTGTCCATGGTGAAGACCACCCCCGAGGCCCCGACGTCGGAGCGCACCATGCGCTGCACCCCGGCCGAGAGCGCCACCTCGGCGTGGGCGAACCCGTGGTGGACCCGGTAGGCGATCGCCCGGTCGTTGTAGAGGGAGGCGAAGACCTCCTTGACCGCCGCCAGCACGTTCTCCACGCCGCGGACGTTCAGGAACGTCTCCTGCTGGCCGGCGAAGGAGGCCTCCGGCAGGTCCTCCGCGGTCGCGCTCGAGCGCACCGCCCAGGA